>DASWDL010000439.1:0-4675 GCA_036395315.1 Nitrososphaeraceae archaeon | reverse complement strand
CTGCTGTTGCTCCAAATATAGAATCTGTTAATGCATTCAATTCCTCTGGGGTTAACCCTGTAGCTCCGTGAATGTCAGAAACCCCTAAACTTCCGCCTGCTTCAGTATGATGTACTAGGCATAATAATAGTGGACCCGTTATCAATAACGCTACCGTAAGAACTACCCCAACTGATTGTTTCATTGTAATCTTTAATTAAATTTGGCTTATACAAAGTTCTACTCTTAAGGCCCTGAAATATATTCAAAATATTATACACAATTTAATCCTGGTTCATTTTTCTTTTTATAGTAAATTAATCTGCACGTTGTATGACAACCATTCCATCAAACATGTATCAGACTAAGTGGCCCTAAAAGGATCGGTATTATCCCATTCTGGGATTGGGACGTCTTTGTTGTAAAGTTTCTTTGGCTTTATGGGCTTCAAGGCTTTATCCTTATTAATAATCTTCTTGGACTCTGTATTTTTATTATTATTCTTATCGTGGGAGTCCTTAACGTCGGTTATTTTGGTATCAGAAAACGGTATCGTCGCATTTGCAGAGTCACCAGAACTATATAATTTTGAGTTATCATTTGGTTCTAACTTACTGACTCCTGCAATATGTACTTCATCCATATTGACTGGCGAGTCAATGTAATCGCTTATGTTAGTTGTAAGTATTTTATTAGTATCGATTTTCTCAATCGTGTCACTTGTGTCGGTAATATCCATCCCCGTCGTATTCGTACCATAATCTGGAGTTGGTCCTGCTGTTCCTTCATTAGTATTATTCATTGCCTTAATATCATCACTTCCTTTGGCTAAATCCATTTGAACGACCTCTGGGTCAAGGTGCTCACTTGAACCACCATCAGATGGTTTAATAACCTGTATAGAGGTAGAATGGTTTTCCGTTCTATCCGATTTTTTATTCGTGATATCTGCTCCCCCATTATATTGAGGAAGAACGCCGTGAAGGTTTACTGACTGATAACTACCGGATTTACTATCGTTTGTTTCATTAGAATATGCAGGTATCTTGGATGGAGTTATTGAATTATTGGTCTTTATCCCAGTGACGTTTATACTATTGAATTTTGTTGTTGAATTACCTGTAGAACCGTTGAGACAAACTATCTTAGACGTTAGTTCGTTCGGTCCTTCTGTTATAAGGTGATAATCTTGGGTGTATTTAAAACTCCACTCGGAGTAGTCATTTGTGCCTTTAGGTCCAGTAGCAGTTACATTTTGCATTGGTTTGAGATCGTTCCAGTCGACATACACCCGGCAATCAGTCATCGAGGTATCTGTAGAAGTACCGTTAACTACTAAAGTACCGACAGGTACAGTGGTATTGGCCTTTGGAAATGTTACCTTGACACCTATTTTGTCAACAGGACTGGTCATATTGCCAGTTTGTGCAATTAATGGAGTGTTGCTAAACATAAAACTGTGTGCCAACAACAAAAAGCCAAAAAATAATACTCCTGATAACGGAAGAAAAGTTATTCCCATCCTTAGAGGTGAGTATTTATTGCTTATAATGAGTCCTGAGTGAGAATATATTTGATAAATTAGTTAGAAGATCCAGTCGTGTTTCCTTTTGAATTGTTCTCAAAGTTTGGGACTTAAGAGTCTTATTGTACAAATCATATTATGACTGAAATTGTATACTTTTTGTTCTTAAGATATTATGTAGTTAGAGTGAATATATAGGTAGAAGGATATGACCGAGTGTCATTATTGACACTTCTATCGATATCGCATCACATCGGATACTTTCTATCATAAAAAAACAGACAGAATGGGAAATGTCATTTTTGTGCGATTGATTTTGTCCTAGGAGATATAATTGTAGGTTGTGGACATCGTAGAAGTTATTACCATAAGAGATGTGCAAGAAAACTGAATATAATTTAACTCCATTCTTAACGAAAATTTTAACTCCTTTGGTAATATCTTTGATGTATTAGTTGAAATTCTACATCGGCACTTCTGGTTGGAGCTATAGTTCATGGCAAGGTGTATTCTATCCTGAGAAATTAGAGCAAAAATGGTATTTACCCTACTATTCTCAGGTGTTCAATTATGTAGAGATTGATACAACTTTCTACCAAATCCCATCAAAAAACATGGTTAAATTATGGAATGCAAGAACTCCACCAAACTTTCGGTTCAGTGCCAAATTCCCTAGAATCATAACTCATGAAAAGAAATTTCGGCATTGTGAGAAGCAGCTGGAAAGATTCTATGAAACAATGCTTCCACTGAAGGACAAATTACTAACACTATTAATCCAATTTCCACCGTCTTTTAAGATTAAGGAAGGATTAGAGGCATTAGGTCAATATGACTTTTATTTTGACGATACATATAGGTATGCAGTCGAAATACGACATCCAAGTTGGTTCAACGACTTGGCGTACAATTTCTTTAAAAAATATAATATATGTCTAGTTTGGAATCAGTTAGATATCGTACAAACTCCACCTGTGATAACCACTGATTTTACTTACATTAGATTCATAGGAGATCGGAGTATCAGTGAAAAAGACTTTGGTACTATCCAAAGAGATAGAGCTGTAGAAATGTTAAACTGGGCAACTAAATTGAAAGAAGTTCAACAGTATGAAAAAGATGTTGAGTCAGCAATGGTGGCTGCAAACAATCATTACGAAGGGTTCGGCCCAGAGACTTCGAATATGTTTAGGGAAATGTTAGGTTTACCTAGAGTTCAATGGGGTAATGAAAAGGATATACCAAGAATGGTGGAGTTTGAGGAAGTTGGAGATCACAAGAAAAGGGCCATGAAACAGACTTCTCTCTCTGATTTTATGATGAAAAATAAATCAAAAATAAACATTTGATAATTTAAGAATTAATCTTATTTATCTCAATAGTCTTATTCAACAAGACATATTAAGTTAGGTCCGGCTTAAGATGAGTATGAAATGTGCAGACTGCAACTGTACACCTAATGAGCGAGTCTTTCTCCCTTCACAATGTGCTAGTTGTACACGTGAAGAGTGCTGTTGCTGGTTCTGATTGTAATCACATTTAAGTAAATTAAAGTAAAATAGACCTTATCGGATGAGACTTAACACAAGGTGTGCAGAATGTGAATGTTCTCCAAATATATGTAAGAACATGATATCTAATGATTGTACCAACTGCTCCAAACAAAATTGCTGCTGCTTAGTTATTCACAAAAAGAATGAGCATCCAGTTAAAATATTCTTTCATTATACCAGAACCCTTTTTGCAGCAGCATTGGGGATTGAAATACTCTGCATCTCAGCAGCAGAGATCGGTGAAAACAGTGCGTTCTATTTCTTTGGCTATCACCTGCAAGGTATAATTCTAGGATATATCTTGGGCTATGGACTTGCTAGTTTTACAACCTTTATGACCATCTTGGGTAGATACGATCTTAGAAATACAATAATTGATAGTTGTTGTTCAGTGCTGGAGCAGCAATCGAATAAAGGTTTTCTTCTCAATCTACTTATAACTTTCAAGAATTTTGCTATAGGAATTTCTAAGTTATTTTCACTTCACAGACAATCTGACATCAAATATATTCTAAAGACAAGTCTAGTTATCTTGGTTACAGCGGAGACTGCTTGTATCTTAACAGCAGAAACAGTTGATCTAATATTCTATAAGCAATCGATATTCTTGTCCGTACCCATGGCATTAGTGGCTGGCGCTTTTGCTGTAGTCGCTCCCGAAGCATATAAGAAGATGAAGTCATATTACGGTGGAGCATTATGTTGAATGGATGCTAATGATGACTCTAAATTAGGATTACGACCTAATATTCAACAATTTCTAATTCTAGTTTTAGTTAATGCTTTTGTCGGTGCTATGATTGGACTAGAACAGACCGTAGTACCACTAATTGGTAAGAATGTGTTTGGTATCGAATCTAATGCCATAATTGTATCATTTATAGCTAGTTTCGGAGCAGTCAAAGCAATTCTGAATCTTTATGCTGGTAATTTGTCTGACAAGTGGGGAAGAAAGAATGTATTGGTTTTAGGTTGGCTTTTTGGTATTCCTGTTCCTTTTATTTTATTATTTGCACCTGATTGGAACTGGATTATTTTTGCAAATGTGCTGCTAGGAATCAATCAAGGGTTAGCGTGGTCAATGACAGTAAATATGAAGATAGATTTGGTTGGTAAAGAAAGAAGGGGTTTAGCACTAGGTCTTAATGAATTTGCTGGATATGTCTCAGTGGCTATAGTTGGATTTGTAACAGGGTATTTAGCGGCCACTTATGGATTGAAACCTTATCCCTTTTATCTCGGTATTGCATTTGCCGTTCTTGGTCTTGTTATTTCTTGGATTATTGTTAAGGATACCAGAAAATTCACTGTCCTAGAAATAAAAACAGAATTACCAAATCAGAAGGATAACAAATCCAGCCTTAACTTTAAGCAAGTCTTTCTTGAGACTTCTTGGAAGAACCGTACACTACTTTCTGTTAGTCAGGCAGGGCTAATTAATAATCTAATATTTGGAGTCACTTGGGGTCTGTTTACATTATATTTTGCATCATTTGCAATAGGAATAAGTGAAATAGGATTTCTGAAGGCTCTTCATCCGGGCATCTGGGGATTACTACAGTTAGTAACTGGAACACTTAGTGATAGAATAGGGAGAAAAATATTGATTTATCCCGGA
>DASWDL010000438.1:0-4466 GCA_036395315.1 Nitrososphaeraceae archaeon | reverse complement strand
GTTCCAAGGGTATTTTTATATTTTGTACTTGATTTGACTGAGAAAATAAATCGTGTAGAATTAAGGCGTTCCTACGTCTTAAATCTAATATATCTGTTAATTTTTCCAACTGAACCCTTGCTATCGCTGCACTTATTTCCGGCAGTCTCATATTTAGTCCCAAAACTTTTGTGTCATAACCCTTTACCATCCCGTGGTTTCTCACCATCATAAGTTCATTTGCTAAATAGTCATCATTGGTGGCAATGGCACCACCTTCTCCTGAGGTTATGACCTTACTTGCATACATGCTGAAGCATCCCATATTGCCTAGGCCTCCAGTCTGCCTTCCAAAGTAACTTGAACCAAGAGACTGACATGCATCCTCAATAACTGCGAGAGAATGCCGCGCTGCGATTTCAGAGATCTCATTCATTGAAGCAGGATGCCCGTACAAATGAACTGGAACTATTGCCTTCGTACATCTTGTGATTTTCTTTTCGATGTCAAGGGGATCAATCGTATAGCCTTCTTGTAAGATATCTGCAAATATAGGTTTGGCGCCAGTTGCTACAACAGCATTAGCTGTTGCTACAAAAGTAAATGAAGGCAATATGACCTCGTCCCCATACCCTATGCCATCCGCCAACAATGCGGCGTGTAGCGCAGAAGTACCCGAATTCACGGCGATTACATGTTTCACGTTCAAAAAGCCTTTCAAGAGCCTTTCAAACTCACAGACGTATTTCCCTCCCTCCATAGCGGCAGACGTTAAGGCCGCATCGTCCAATACTTTTATTACCTCTTGTCTTTCCCGCTCATCTAATTGCGGTTTGTTTATCGGGATCAATATTGAAACCTCTGTAATTACCAATTATTTTCATTTCTGCTTGTTATAACTCTTTGTCAATATCATAAAATTCTTCAAACCCGCAACATAATTCATCCGAAGCAAGAATACAAGATCTGCATAATGATGTTTAAACAAATAAAAATAGGAATTCAGTCCCTTATGCGTTAAGCAGATGTGGCAGAGTGGTCTTTCCGATTCAGGGAACACAATAATGCGTCGGCCTTGAGTCCAAAGGTCGAAAGCTAGCCGATTCGCCTTCGGGCGAGCAGGAGTTCGAATCTCCTCATCTGCGTCCTTCCAAATATCCTCTATTTATAAACAGCCCTTAGATTTTTACAGGTTCCGGGCCTTGCCATAATTGAGTGTTCTTAAATACTAGACAGTAATGTACCATCTTAAAATTTAGATATTCTATGACCAGTGTAACTTTTACTTGGTCATTGGAGTAAGTTTTCAAGAAATAGGATAGATGAGCCAGAAAGCGTAAAACAATATAATTTCGGTCAGCGCTTATTGTTTATTGTACTATGACTTTTTCTTATTAAAGTCCGAATGTATCAACAAATTCTATTTGGATAGTACAAAATCATATCCTAATTTCTGATGAAAAATTCCCGGTGCTAATGATTCGGATGTATGCTTAGCAGTACCATTGAACATTGAGGATTAATACGATTATACATCTTTACTCCAAATTGGTAATTATCGTCTTCTCAAATCTCATTTAGTTGATTTGCTTGTCCCTTCCAAAATTGCGATAGACTACAAAATTAAGACTTGTATTGTGTTTTTGTTGCTCGCATTTGGAGGTCTAATTATTTTAGCATGACTAGATCGATCTTGCGCGGCAGATTAAAATTATCAATTAGACTGCCAAATAGGTGGTTGCATGAATTGCCCGGTTGCATGAATTTGCTTTCATCGACTAAAGAGTCCAACCTAAGCGAGATGTTACACTACAATTAATTAAAAGCTTTGTCTGATCAATCTAGGAATGGAGAAAAGATTTCTTTGGAGAGTGATTTTGCCGGCAGTAGCTGTCATAATATTAAGCGTAATTACTATTATAAGAAGCCCTTCTGAGACTACGGTTCCCATACCTCTCCCTCCGTCTGGCTCAATAACAAATGCAACCGAAAGTAAAGGAATTTCAGTTGTTGGACAAAAATTGCTCGTGCCATGGTCATTAGCATTTTCAGATGACGGACGAGGATTTTTTACTGAACGGGTGGGGATCATAAGGAGCCTCAGCTTAAATGGCACAATGCCGAGTGATCCCCTGGCATATATTAGGGTTGATCAGATTGGTGAAGGTGGCCTACTAGGGCTAGCTCTTCATCCGAATTTCACTTCCAATCATAAAATGTATATTTATCACACATATTCAAACGCTAGTGGAATATTCAACAAAGTTTTACTACTCATTGAGAACAAGAATAAGATAGTAGATTCTATGACAATAGTAGATGGAATTCCTGGTGGAAAATTTCATGATGGCGGACGTATAAAGTTTGGTCCAGACAAGAAATTGTATATCACAACAGGTGACGCCGAGAAACTAGAGCTGGCACAAGACAAGAAATCTTTGGCAGGAAAGATATTAAGGGTAAATGATGACGGAACGTTTCCGAATGATAATCCTTTTCCACATTCTCCTGTCTATGCATATGGTTTAAGGAATGTACAGGGTTTGACATGGGATCCTGAGACAAAGCTGATGTACGCAGCCGACCACGGATCAAGTGGCAACGATGAAATAAACGTCATAACTCCAGGATCAAATTATGGTTGGCCATACGAAGAATGTACTAATGGCGACAATTATGACAAACCACTAGTTTGTTTTAATCCTGCTATAGCACCTAGCGGGATCACCTTTGCGAATTCAAACAAGTTAGGCTATAAAGGTGATCTAATTCTAGCAACATTGAAGGGGTTACAACTACGTTCAATCAATCTTACTACCGGCGAACAAAACAATATCCTTGTAGGTTACGGCAGATTGAGGGATGTGGTTGAAGCACCTGATGGATCGCTTTATGTCCTTACCAGCAACACAGATGGCAGAGGTATAGTACAAGAAAATGATGACAAAATTTTAAAGATCTTCAAACATTGAGTAAAGATAGTTATGAATAAAAAGTTTCGTGATTTAGATTTGGAAGGAAGACTTCATATGCTTCGCTCGGAAATACCGTTAGATGATGATGACGTTTTAACCATTAGGAACACTTCATCGCGGACGAAATTTGAAGATATCAATAGAATGATAGAGAATGCAATTGGAGTATACCCAGTTCCCCTGGGAATAGGTAAAAATTTTATCATAAACGGGAAGAAATACTATGTGCCAATGGCTACAGAGGAACCCTCAGTGATAGCAGCAGCAAGTTTTGCTGCAAAGATATCAAGCGCCAACGGTGGGTTCAATGCTACAGTCGGTGCCTCTATCGTGAGGGGCCAAATTCAGGTCATTTCTGTCAAAGACATACAAAGAGTCCGCCAATTCATTGATGCTAATAAAGAAAACCTGCTCGAACAAGCGAATGTTAATTCGAGGACTATAAAGGCAATAGATATCCAAACAAGAATACTCTATGACAAGACACTTACATTTGATAAGCCGATGCTCATCGTAGAGTTATTTGTAGACACCAAGGAAGCTATGGGAGCGAATGCGGTGAATTCTATGTGTGAGATAATTTCTCCAGAAATCGAAAGGGTGGCGCAAGGTAAGGTAATACTAAAGATATTATCTAACTATGCAACCGAACGCATAGTAACATGTGAGACAACATTAAGGAAGGAGGATTTAGGAGGAAACAAAATAGTAGAAAGGATGCTTCATGGCTATACTTTTGCCTATTCGGACCCATATCGAGCAGTAACTCACAATAAGGGCATCATGAATGGAGTAGATGCAGTAGCACTAGCCACGGGACAAGATTTCCGAGCCCTGGAAGCTGCAGCACATGCATACGCTTCAAGGAACGGATATTACAGATCTCTTTCAATATTTAGTAAAAATTCTAATCAGGATTTGGTTTGCAAGATAGAAATGCCAATTGTCGTGGGAACGGTCGGCGGCATAACATCCGTCTACCCCATGGCCAAATTGGGCCTAAAAATCCTACGGGTTAATTCTGCCAGTGAACTCGCTATGGTAATTGCCTCGGTAGGTCTTGCTCAAAACATTGCTGCCTTGAGAGCACTTTCAGACGAGGGTATTCAGCAAGGCCACATGAAATTGCATGCAAGGAATATAGCTGTAGCGGCAGGCGCTACGGGTTCGAAAGTAGATATTGTCGCCAAAATTATGATAGAGGAGTCTAAGATATCGCTGGAAAATGCAAAACAGATACTGGAAAGAGCTCGGTTTGATATTAATGAATCCTAAGACTGTACGATAAAATTGGATGAGTAGAAATTAACGTTACTTTAATTAATATAGATCCACGAAAATTTCCATGGTACATGGGAGTCCGATCAAGTCCTTCAGTGTAGAGTTTAACGATATCATTACAAACACTCAACTTTCAATAGATATATATCAGATATGAAAGGTAATTCACTATTAATTAAATGGCTACAGTAAAGTTCGCGGTACCAAAGGGCAGTATCGAACAGGCTACCT
>DASWDL010000437.1:0-2964 GCA_036395315.1 Nitrososphaeraceae archaeon | reverse complement strand
GAGAAAACAGACGGGGAAGCAAAAAGTGAATCAGAGAAGGCGGATTCATAGTGGTCGTTAATTTAAGGAAAAAAAGAGAGTTAATTGCACGCATGATGGGTCTTGGCGTTAACAGGGTTAGGTTTGAACCTGATAAACTGGATGATGTGGCAGACGCTATAACTAGAGAAAATATGCAGTCGTTAATCAAAAACGGTACTGTGTGGACTGTGAAGGTAAAAGGTACCTCGAGAGCTAGAGCCGAAAAGAAACTGAATACACGACGTAAGCGTGGTGTAGGAGCAGGCTCCAAGAAAGGTAAAAAGTCCGCAAGGTCCGGAAAAAAAGAAGTTTACGTTAGGAAAGTTAGATCTTTGAGGCGTAATCTTAAGTTATTAAAAGATCGGAATGAGATTACTAGATCTGTTTATTGGCTTATTTACAAGAAGGTAAATGGTGGTCAAGTTAGATCTCTGTCCCATTTGAGGGAACTCATAAAACATGCAAAATCACATCCTACCTAACTCCGTAAATATGAAGTAGCCTTGTGTGTACGACCGAGTAACTATCAGAGCCTTTCTTTGATGGATTGATTTAGTGCATTTGAATGTAGTGGACGTTAATGAAAGGTTGAATTTGGATATGTTCAAATGAATAACCCTTCTTAAAAAGAGGATAATAAACTCTTATACCCTAATAAGCTCTAAACCTGTATCCTCCAGTAGTCGCAATACTCTGTTTTTTTCAATACCCATGCCTTTAGAATCGTAGATGGCATAAGAAACTTGTTCCGCACTTTTAAATTTCATTTGGCTAATCATCGTCCGATCAAGATGCCTAAGATTATGCCTCGCCACTATACTTGCGAGACCAAATTCTGACTCCAGAAGAATTCTATTAAATTTACTAGGATAATGATTGCCACCCAATGCAATTGCCACCTTCTCACATTTATTGGGTTTTTGAGAAATCACTTTTAACAGAGCCTTACATAAAGTTTCTACTGCTACCTCATCAGACCACTCTCTGTCAGTTGAACCGATCTCTATGAAAACAGTAGGTTTCTTTAGTGAAGTCGGACCATGATGACTCGCTTCTAAAGTAATATCATAATGAGGAACATTATCCCTCTCTCTATTTAATTCCAAAAGATATTGTTTCAGCACCCAAGGATTGCATATGCCTATTTCTCTAAATTTACCGCCGTAGATATTCTCGTTGAAATTTCCAGTAGTGTGACATGTTAATGTTGGAATATTGCTTGCGGATTTATGTTGTGAAACGAAAATGAAACATCCAGTTTCAGGGTAAATTTCATCCATTTCATCTGCGTATAGCAGTATTTTATTGGTCAGGTGCAACTGCATATAAGAGTAATCCTTTGACCTAAAACTATAGTCATTAACCTTAGTAAAACCATGTTTATTGATTAATAGGTTGGCTACATTTACACTTGCTGTGTCCTCAGTAGAACAGACCACAGTATAGAATCCCATCACTTGTTTAATCTCCTGAGTTAATTTAAGATTTTAAGAAGTTGGTACATTACACCTATAACGAGCATATTATGAAGTCTGTTTCTCTTCCTGCCCCAAGCGTTACCCGCTAACGCCTAAATTCTGATTCGAAATGTTGCGCCTGCAATCCTTCTAGTAGTTTTATTCGTGCAAGACCAATGGAAATCAAAGTAGTCTGCGCCCGATTGCATAACACTTGGTTTATACTGCCGCTCAGAAAATTGAGGAGATTTGTTACTATCTTGTAAGAGACCTATATGGGCGGTTACATGGGCAATAGGGAACAATAAGTGATTAGAATGGAAAATAGGGGACAATAGGTAGCAATAAGTAGGTAACCTAATAACCCTGTGAAGGCCCTCACATTTTTATGAACTTAATTGAACGCAAAAGACTCGTGATTAGCATGTACCGGCAAGGAAAGACCCGGCCAGATATTGCAGCAGCTACAAATTTCAGTTTTAGAACTATTAAAGAAATAATCGAAGGCTACGAGAATTCCAAAGAAAAAAGCAAAAGAACTCAAGCTTATGAGCTCTTTCGACAGAGTCAGCAGCAACCTCCGGATCTTCTATCTGTTTCCATTGATCTGGGTATAGGACCCGACGAGGTCGAAGAGTATTATCGAGGGTACCTTAGCCTCGTTAACATGAATGAACTCGCTCGTTTATTCTTAGAAACTAAAGGAAAGTTGGGCCCTTTCCTAGCCTTCTACAATGAGCTTCATATGTATAACATAAATCTAGACAATATACAAGAGGGTAGAGCGTTAGCAAATCAACTTCCTCAAATTAAAGATGAATATCACCAAGTATCTACTTTGCTTGGAATAACTAAAAAACAAACTCAAGACCAACAGCATATACTGTCCAGTATAGGGAATTCGATTTCCTCTGCAAATAGCCAGCATTCTGATCTACAGTTTAAAATTCAGAATGCTAATATGGAAATAAATAGGAACAATGAGGAAATATTAAATTTGGAACAAATTCAAAATTCAATGAAAAATTCTGATTCATACAAGGATTTGGTGTTGGAGTCTGCTTCGGAGAATGTTCAAAAGTACATGGATCAAAGAAGAACCTTTTTTCTTGTAGCACTTACCGTTACTAGAAATACATTGGTTAAGAATCCAGAATTTCGAAGTGTACTTGATCCCGCTGCAGATCCTTATGGTCTTCCTCTTAACAACAGATATCTACGTTTCGCTGAAGCCGAGTTTCAGGAACTCCTTATGGATATGCATACAAAGGAAATTATGAAAGTCGGTTATATGATGCGTGAAAAAAAGAATTTGCCATCGTCTGGAAAAAACTAACAATTTTCAGTCTACTGGACTTTAAGTTGGAAGAAATGCAATCTTATTGAACTGAGCACGAAATGGAATCTGAAAGGCCAGTAACCTATTCATTCAATATAGAGAGCAGGCTTGAAGGGCCTAGACAATTTGGATTTCTGTTTCGGGTCA
>DASWDL010000436.1:0-4192 GCA_036395315.1 Nitrososphaeraceae archaeon | reverse complement strand
GTCATCAAGTTGAAATTTATCATTTCAAAACTAGGAGTATAAGGCTGCATCCAGCAGTCAAATTAGATTCGATTGAAATCGAACTTCATCGACTTAATGCAGACAATGAGATGATTTTGAGTTACCTAATTTACCATTTATGGACCAAAAATGATATTAACGTTAACCGACTGATTAAACTAGATATTATTTGTCGGTTGTAGACCCTAAGCGATATAAGGAGACTGAACGTCAAAATTGGGATAGCGTAGCCCATGGGTGGGAGAAGTGGTGGAAGACAATCGAGATAGGTGCTGGAAAAGTTAGCAGGCGACTAATAGAGCTTGCTGCCATAAAAATCGGTTCTAAAGTCCTAGATGTAGCAACAGGTATAGGAGAACTTGCCATTGCAGCCGCAAGAGAGGCAGGCAATAGTGGTCAAGTATTAGCTACAGATATTTCATCAGAGATGCTTTCTATTGCAAGACAGAGAGCTATCAATGCTGGGTTTCAGTATGAGATCGAATTCAAACAAGGGGATGCAGAGAAAATAGACTTACCAGTTTCGACCTTTGACGCGGCGCTATGCCGATTTGGATTGATGTTTCTGCCTGACCTTAGTACTGGTTTATCAAATATTTACCGGTCATTAGTAACTAGTGGTAGATTTGCAGCTGCTGTCTGGGCCTCGCCAGAAAAAGATAGTCTAATTGTCTCGACAATGAATACTGTAATGGAAGAGACTCATTCTTCGCCGCCTCCAGCAGGAACCCCTGGACCTTTTAGCCTATCTGATGAGAAGATGCTAACGAATTATTTTGTCAAGACTGGGTTTAAGGACATTGGTATTGAAAGAATGAATGTGAGTTTCGATTTTGTATCATCGGAGGCGTATGCAAACTTTGTATATGAAACCGCCAGTCCTCTTCAAGAAATGTTATCGAATGAAAGTTCTGAAAGAAGACAAGAGATATTGAAAGCAGTCATAGAATCTGCGAGAAAATTTGCGGACGACACAGGTTCGGTCAAGTTCAGTAATGATGCTATATGTATAAGCGGGAAAAAATAGCCGGCTCTATATCCCTGCTCACTATTAAAGGCCCGAATAGCGTTGTCATCCAGGACTTTCTGCTCCTTCCAAACAATTATTAGTAAGTGACTTAATGGGCCGTACGGCATTATTCGTACAAGAACTAGTCAAATCTAAAATGCATTACAAATTTTTCTTCCGGCGGCAGATTTATTCTGCTAACGAAAATTTGAGGGATAGCTACCTGCATTCAAATAGACAAAACTGACCAAGTTAATCTAGACCTGTTCTGACAAGACAACTTTTTCCCAGTTCTTGAGCTTCCTCTCGTAGATATTGCTAATCCCAATCATGTTTCGGGTCTCGGCACTTGTCAAGACCTTTTTCAGTTAACGTTACACTATCGCCTTCAATTTTGTAATAACCTCTTTTATCATATTCCTGAAGCGTGCGGCGTATTAGATTATCTGCATTAGATTCTGTAATTCCAACCTCCGGGAGGTACTTCTCAAATACATCCATGTAGTAAAAGTCCTTCAGATAGAACTTCGTTTGAAGTCTGTTCATTGCAGCATTTTGGTATTTTTTACAAAGCTCTTCCATGAAATTTCCAACTATCATCTTCTTGTCTCGATTTGAAATTCTAGGTAGTCCCAATTTCTCTGTACCTATTTGGATAATATGGCTTTTAGCAATTTTAACCTCAAAGAATGGGCCATTTGATTTGGCATTATTTCGATGTCCTTTTAGGCAAGGTTCACACCCACATCGTTATGACGTTTCAAAATATTGAAAATGACGATGAACCGGTCAGACTGACAGAAGAAGTACGGGCAGAAATCACGGAAGAGGGACAGATTGACTCTAACGTTCGAAATTTAGAACCAGAGGCACCCGTTGTAGAACCTGAAGACGAAGCGCACTTTGAAGAAACTACCGATGTGGAAACCCAAAGGGCTCAAGAGCGGAAACTACCACCTGAAAAAACAAGGAAGGCAAAGAGAAAAAGACAGGACTCTGTTGAATCAAGATCTCTTTCCAAGTTACACACTGAGTTGCGCAAGCATTCCGATGCTAGAAAGAAAACTGATTTGGCAGTCAAGGATATTGAAAAAAAACTAAAAGGTCTACTACTAGCACACCACTCAGCCATCAAGGACCTTCAAAAACAAGTAGCCCAGATGCGTCGAAAGTTTGCCACAATTGAATCCAGAAAATCAGGGATTAAGCCGAAGGCTAAGAAGAAAGCCAGCACTAAGAAATCAAAAAAGAAGACTAGTCAAAAGAACATCAAAAAACGCTAGACTCTACTTTTTCTCCTCTTAGTAATTTAGTTTTTGAACCTCATATCTTTTCATTTCACGAATTATCTATACCATAAGGTGTACCTTCTAATTTACTAGATTTGTCCTGTGTCTAAATGTCGGCTGTCCAATTATGTGTACTGTTCCTTATGCATCGAGCGGACGCGACAGGCCGTGGATAAAAAGAGCCTTTCCAGCCTTGGAGTCGGCCAAGTTCCAGCTGATAATGTGGTCTAGTTGGATCTTCAAGGTTACGTCGTCACCTTTCGAGAGGTAAGAGGCAACACTGGGGTTTTCTAACCCCTCTAGCGTCACATATTTCAAATGAATAGCATGATTTATCTTCTGTGCCTCCTCGCCTTCGAGGAGTTCGACACGGCCCCTTATCAGGACACCTTTAAGGTTCAGTCCCGCTCGCGAAATATCGATCATAACTGAGGCGCGTGGCCTGGCACATAAGTTTTTGTATTTGTGTGTGTGTCGAGAGGTCGGAATACATATGCTATTACCTATACGGAGGAACCACATTGGGATTATATGTACACTATCGTCATCGTCGATAGTAGCTAAATTTGCAATTAGGGTCTTCGAAAGTAGTTCTTCGATTTCAATTGAAGTAAGGGAATGTGGTTTGTCTGCCACCACATCAGGTACACCGCTAGTCAAATACTTTCCCCCAGTGACACTTGACAATAAGAGAGAGAGCCATGACGATATAATGTATTCGAACTTTATAAAGTCAATAATTCATGCACTATCTTCCCAGCAGGCAAATCTAATTTTTTGATTCTGAAGATCCAACAAGACTATGCAAATCGAGAGTCATATCCACTTGCCATTGATCAACTATTTATTGCTAGAATGAATTAAAATTAGTATTACCGCCACTTCACGATTAAATTTCATTTCGCTGAAAAGATCTTGTCCTGCCTTATCCTTGACGCCTGTCTTACTTTTCTATCCTTAACCAAAATGATTATACTTAAGACGATAAAAGCAATTTGAAATACTTCCACTGCAATTGCCGTTGACCCTATCGGGCCACCTCTTCCAGTAATTGGATTGTTTGGAATTCTTGTAATTACCCAAACTATGATCAAAATCAATGTTCCGGCGATACCAACTGAGTACCATCCCCTGCCCCACCGTCTCAATATAGGCAGAACCCAAAATATCTGAGCTATACCACCAACCAAGAAGAATATGCCAGTGTTCACATTCCTGTCGATAACATTTGGCACCAATGTTAAATGTAATATCCCTGCAATAAACGTAGTAGCAGCAGCGCTATAATGCAAAAGTATCGAATTTTTCAACATTACGAGTCTGGCTCTACCGTCTAGTTCATATTATAAAAGAGAATCGATCCTTTGTTACCTAATCTATATAATCCAATTAAGATTTACGACTATGAAGCTATGAAGCTAGAAGCTAGAAGCTAGAACTAGAGTTTACGTCTATGAAGCTACCTTTTAAGAACCTATCAATATATGGAAATTACACTAGAGAAAAATTTAAAAAATTGTAAATTTCAACGGATGAGGTTTTGTTTTTTCATTTCTTTGTTTTCCACGTATTCTTTCAGCAATTTTAGCTTATGAGCATACATGTCATCGAAGCATCGTACAGGCTAGGTAGTTGTCCTTCGGTTCAATGAATACAGTCTGTTTTTCCCTTCCTTTCTTTCTATTATTAAATCAGCCTCCTTCTGAATGCGAAGATTAATTGACACTCCGGGCATTGTAAAATCAATGTGTTCAGGTATTTCACTAGGTGTGATCATATCCATCTCCTTAAGGAGTAACATTATTTGCCTTCTATTATGATCTGAAAGTGCCTTCCAAGGCGAACCCATAAACCTTGTCTGCGGATTGTATGG
>DASWDL010000435.1:0-3812 GCA_036395315.1 Nitrososphaeraceae archaeon | reverse complement strand
AAACATCATGGCAACTGTCCGACGCATTCTTGCTGAAGCCTGTTACTCTCCTCGACTAACCGTAATCTTTCCGCTTCGATCTGTCCTTCAACGTCTAATGCACCAGCCTGACTATTCTTTTTAGCCGTCCACTGGTCCATTCTGATTGATAAGTCCGCGGCTTTTTGTTTGCATGCATTGGCAAACTGATCCATTTCACGCCTACTGTCAAGAGATATCGCTAGGATTACGATAACTATTGCAACTATTATCGTTACGATTAACGTGTTTTCCTTTTTTATGTTCATTTGTTAAATATTCAATCCGGCTTCAGAACCTTTAGCGAATTTATGATTTTTATTGGTTCCCACAAAAATGATACAGTATCATCCTGTATCGCACCCCTTATAACGGTCATCGAAATCTTGCGAGAAAATCATCTCAATTATCTCATCCGTTGCATTACCCTTAACAAATGACTCTTGCTCCGTAACCAGAAAGTTCTCTAAATCTTTAGAAAGCCAACTAAAGCGCTGAAATATCGATCTTTCTCACTCATACTTCTTTGCCATGTCTTATGTTACAGGTAGACGGAGAGGTGAAATAATTAAAAACGAGGAAATCGATAAAGAAATTTCCAGGCGATATAGTGAGCACAAAAAAAGGAAAGTAGTCTATTAGTATTATTCACTGCAAATCAAAATCAGGTGCTATAGTTGAACCCTTACCCCCCATTCGGACTATCATCTATCTCTAGTACCATTGGCATCTACTGATAGCTTACTTGAAGACTGTAATTAGCAGTTATTCATAATTTCTGTATCGGAAAATTTGCTGCTTAATTGATGTAATTGAATATTATGCGTATAAGCATTTACTTGCTAATTGTCATTCGAAGCGCTTGAATATATTCCAAACTGATTTTCTTTCTTAAGTAGGGTATCAGCTTATAATGAATTGAATAGATATCTTTTCTTCCTTTAACAAGAACGCCTTTATTAATCAAGGAAATTAGCCCAGAAGCAACGAACAAACGTCTGAGACCCTCGCATTTACAGAATTCGTCTCTCCTGTTTTGATATTCCTGTAATGTAAAGTAAGATCGGTTAAGAGCAAGAATTAAAGGCCATATTACATTCTCCCAAACTATTCTACGTTTTTCGGTGGAATCTGCGTGTTTGCCCTTTAGTCCAAGTTTGGATACTATGAGCTGTGTCAATTTATGTATAGACCATACGAAGAGGAGACTAATTAATTATAATTAGATGATTAATATTAAATTCCGGTCAAAAATAAATTATGATGGAAATATTTTGTAATATTATGTAAATTTTGAGAATTCGATGGAATAAGGGGCAGAATGATACAAGCAAATGGTTAGTAGGTTCTGAAACTTGATTTATGAACTGACATGCAGATAATTCAAGGTCTAATTTATCCTACGTTGCTAGAGAAGGATCCAATCATTTTAATTTATTCATAACAGAATCCACCTTCTCTTCCAAAGTATTCGATTTGTCCAATCTCTCATCAATATGTATCATGGATACGATGCGCTTGACACCTAGGGATTTTACAGCGTCATGAGCAACCTCAATAGCATTTAAGACCTTCAATATATTATCTGATTCTATCTGCGTACCCATTGACGTAAGATTTACCGTAATATCACTTATTTTCCGTATAGCATTAAAAGCTGCAGCCACTTCATTACTCACGCTTGTTCCGGAATGAGTACCGATCGGTACTATGCTGATTTCAGCAGTAATCATTTTGAATAATCATCTCTCTATAATAACATGAGAAAATATTTAAGCTGTTTGAGTCAATAATAGAAAGTGTCGTTCTATTCATATACCTCTGCCCTACTGTATATATTAACAGGACTATGACCCTAATTTCCGAAGTGAAAATATGATATGTCTGTCGAGACTGGGTCATTTTCTACCTCTACACAATCAAAAAGTAATAATTTATCGTAGGTCTATTGTCACTCCTCTTTCTGTCATCATGAGTTGCATCAAATACTTCATTGATTTGGTTCTAAAGTTGCAATACCTGTAATCCTTTACGTATTTTATCATGCTCCTAAATGGAGTAACACCGGTACTACCTGAAAGACATATTGCAGGTTTAGAATAGTCATCATGCAAAATAAATTATTTGCGGGTTTGGTCATAGATCTATAGTCAGCTATACTACACTCTACACAAACACTGGGGACACTCTATTTGGTATTTGGAACGATCGGTATTATTTTGTTAAATTCGATGAGGAAAAACATCTTGAAATCAGTCCAAAAATTGCTAGTAAGTGTGAGACATTTTCACGGCATAATTTTTGCTGTTCAAATATTGGATGCGCATGAGATAACAACCAAATTCCGTGACCCCGCAGGAAATGTGATCGGCCTCTACCAGCAACCTAATGGTTTGACATCCGCCTTACTTTATATTTTTGTTGAACATTTTAGATTTGGATGGATTATATCATTGAATTTGCTGATTATAGAGTTGCAGATTTAACAACAGCATACGGACGTCAAACATTAAAATACATGCAGCACATTGCAAAAGAAGTTTATGATTTCAAAATTATCTATGGAGATACTGATAGCATATTCGTTACTGATGTGAAGAAAGAGAATGATATTATGAAATTTATCGCAGTGCTCTATCTTGCTTGATATAGAGGTAGAATTATCAGAAGTCTATAGGAAATTTCTAATTACCAAGAAAAAGCATTACATTACATTGGAATCTCTTCTGATGAAGGGAAAGAACCAGTTATCAAAGGTATGGAAGGAATTAAAAGTGATAGGCCTTCGTGGATCAACAAGATTGAAAGACAATTTGCTGAGGATATTAAATATGGTAAAGATCCTACTGTTAATATACATAGAGAGTACGAAGCAATGGAATCGGGTCAAGTGACTTTACAAGAGCTAGTGATTAAGCTGATGCTCGTAAAGGATACTTCGGAGTACAGCGAGCATTCACTACAAAGAGTTGTAGGGGCTGAATTAGATGCACACCAGGGTGATGTAATCAATTATTACAAATCTAGTGTAACAGGAGGAGGTACTTCAAGATCCAATCTAATAAGCCGAAGGAAGTACGTAGAAATGCTACCATTTTTCACTGGTTTCCAAACGCTGCTGATCCGAATAAGCAAGCAATACTGAAATGGCGTCGCGTGCGTGAGCAACCCATGCGGTTCTCCCGTTAAATTTGATTACCTCTGGTAGGCTAAGTGAACCATGGGATAAATGTACATGGTTATACATGCAGGCAGCCAAATACAGCCTCGCACTAGGTAACTTCTTCTTTCTTCTTTCTTTTGTCGAATATTATTTTAGCAAAAGCACCCACGAATGCTCCTGCAAAAATACCTATAAACGAACCGTAGATGCCCCAAAAGTCTCTAAATTGATCACTGATACTACTGGGTGGTATGACAGTCACCGTCAAGTTTACGGGCCTTGTCAAGAAACCAACTGTGGGATATTTTTTAGATAATTCAAATTCAGAATCGATAATTCCGCTTCTACTGCTGACTGATATTGGCTTCGTTAATGTAGCGACAGATGGTTCCCGTATAGTTACTAAAACAGGGATTGAGTAAGTACCTAATGATGTCTGTCCAGGAATTCCGACCTTAAATAGAAGTGGTTGAACTCTTTGTATAGCAATGTGTATTTCGCTTGCATTGAAGTCGCTTAGCGCTTCGTTATTATTGATACCCCCAAGGGTAATGTTATTAATGTCATTAGAAAAGCCAGTGCTTGATCTTATTCTGGCAGGAACAAGCTGATCTTCCCCCTGTTTTATCAT
>DASWDL010000434.1:0-3700 GCA_036395315.1 Nitrososphaeraceae archaeon | reverse complement strand
CCAAATACAGATCAAACCGAAGGCCACAAGGATTATTCCCGCGACCAAAAGCGGTTTAAATAATTTACTAGATTCACCATCTACTTTGGACATGGTTAGATTTTGGAGATAACTAATTTAAATGGCTATAAAATATGGTTTCCTACCTGATATTGCTGTGCGTAAACCGAGCTCCCAACAAGAGCAAAGAGGTCTATCCATACATTATAGCCGTTTCCTAGATCGTCAAGTTAAGAAAATTATGGTCTTCAACTAGCTTCGCCAACTCTCCGATATAATACGACTTCTAGTTTTAGTAGAGAATCCACGATTGACATTTATGCACTTGGCCAATAGATTACGTAGGAGTAATTTCAATTATAAGCACAGAATTTCACCTCTGTCCTTTATATCTAAGTTGTCCAATTTAGGACAAAATTGTAGTAGGGAATTTCACGGCTATAGACGATGACTGCGTTATTGGCAGAAATACAGTTATTGGTGAGGTATCCCCTTCCTTCAGTTTCATGGTCTTCCTTAATTTCTTCGGTATCACCACGGCCATGGTGATCTATGCATGTCTAGACTATGGCTGCGTAGATTTTTTAAAAACGTCTAGTTCAATATCCTACATTACGGCCGACCCGGCCACATAGATTAATGAACTTTTCCGATTAATACAATCAATAAGATAATTGACAAAAATACAATAGTGATTGCAAGCATTAAACGCCTAATTACGATCAAATTCATGTATTGTGCACTTCCAACTTTTGCTTTTTAAAGTATTAAGGCTGATGGGACCAACCAAATGGGTATGAGATTGTTGGTCCATAGCCCTAGTGAGTTAGTTTATAGATAGACGCACTTTCAATATATGAGATCTTTGCAGACATCTTATGGACCCTGAGTTCATGCAGATTGTTAGTGTTGAACCATTGAAACGTCTCAATTGCCATCAGATAGACATTTCACTTCTCACTGTTAGTTTTAGTTTAGTTTTGGCTTGGCCTGGTCAAATGATAATAAGTTTTACATCTTGCATCCGACCAGAATTTTACCTCGCGTACGGCCTGAGGAAGAAGTTTCAAGGCAGGCCAGCAAAGTTATATTCCTTAGGGAAATTCGTGAATAACATGAGAAGACTCTAATACTAAGGTGAAGGAAACAGAAATAATGTCGTGAGTTTTCGTGCTCTAATTGTAGTGAGTCGTTTAACTTGCGTCTTTCAGAAGAGACTATACGCAACAACTCCCTCTGGTCTGATAAAAGGGATGCTGATAAAAGGTAATCTTACAGCATCTGATCTGCCTCCAGTAATAGGATTTGTGCAAAAAATCGAGCGTGGAGAAACCTACGTTAATATACACACGGTACATTATCCTACAGGAGAAATCAGAGGCCAGATCTCTCTAGCAAATATAACTACGGCCCCACAGCAATAAAGTCCACATAAGTGACAACGTCTTTTTGCTTTTCGCTTATTTTTAGTAATGACGTTTTTGATCTCTTAAAACGGATGAGTTTTGTTCCTAAATATTATATCCAGTCTGCCATAAGATGGTATTGGGCTAACGGCACAAATAATATTGTTACCGATCTTAAGATTTTATAATTGACTTTGTAGCACTATTATCTATACTAGTGTCAATCCAGACATTGGAAAGAAATTGAAGTGCATTTAGACGTAAACTACGCATAAGTCCTGACTTTGGGTACTATAAATAGGTCCTCGTCTTGTTCTTCAGTTTTAAGCGAGTCTGATACACATGGTAGTTAAATACGAATACGTATAGATTGTATATCATACAAATGGTGGAAGATGGGCAGAATTGATCGTTGACAATATGTGGCTTAAATCTCATCTTGATGATCATGATTTGGTGGTCATAGATGGTAGAGGAGTAGTAGCATACAGCTCTGGACATATAAAAAATGCACTTCCGCTCGGTTTAGATGATGTAATAAGTATATCAGAAAATGGTGCGAATCTTGCTATAGAAGGAGAAGCTGCGGAAAATCTTTTTGGTAAACTTGGAATAGACGAATCAAAGAACGTAGTAGTCTATGGTGAATATTTGGATCCTTGTGCAGCACGAATAGCATGGACCTTACTTTACAATGGTCACAACAACACTAGTCTTCTAGATACCGCGTTCAGTTTTATTCACCGGAAGGGAACATTGCCCATTGCCCGTGATCTTGCCAAACCCGTCGTTACTAATTTCATATCCAAACCTAATAATAGTTTGAGGGCAGACGAAAGGATCGTAAAAGAAAGGTTAAATGATAATGGTACTGTCATTATAGATTCAAGAACACCCTTGGAACACATTCAGGCAAGAATTCCAGGCTCTTTACTACATAACTGGGAGAATGGAATCGGAGAAGACGGTAAAATGATAAAGAGCAGCCAAGATTTACTAAAGGAGTTTACGGCGTCTGGGCTAACAAAAAATAAAGAGATTATATGTTATTGCCGTTCAGGAACAAGAGCGTCTCATAAGTACCTGCAATTTAAACATGCAGATTTCAAAAATGTTCGTTGTTATGATGGCTCAATAATAGACTGGGCTCAAAGAAAGAATCCAATACGATGAATGCTCTAGGTAGGCATGGAAGTCACCTTGATCACATTTAAAGTCCGTTCGGTTAAGGACCAACGCACAAGCTGACAATAGATTCAAGGCCATTACCAGTAAATCAACACTGTTTACATATTGTGGCACAGATCCAGGTTTTTGCTCCTCGAAGACATCTATACCGCTGACAGAACATAACATGAAAATAGGTAAAACCAATGTATTGTACAGAAGAGTAGGATGAGGAAAAGGACAATGTAAGATCAGTGAAAATGTTGAAAACAACATACCTGTTGCAGAAAAAATACTTGCAAAGTATCTTGGAAGCCTCGAACAAAACATTAATGGATCTGGTTAGAAAGGGAGAAGAAATTGGTATCAGAATTAGTCAGGACTATTTTCTAATATGGGACTATAGCAAAAGTACTAATGCATAATCGCATATATTTGACCTATCAACCAGATAGCTAGCCTTTACCTTAAAATTCTGGCTTTTATTATATGCAAAATCAGTTATCTATTTCTCAAAGAGGGTATAACTTTTTTTGCAAATAATTGTACAGATGTTGTATTTGGCAAATCGGGGAAATATATGATAAAATATGTTACTCCGATATTCAAGTATTTATATATTTCATCTAATATAGCGTGCGGTGTTCCACTAATAACAAGTCTTGAATTTTTCCAAGCTCCTTGTTTTTCAACCACTTTTATTTTTCTCTTCCTTATATCATTTTTATCCTTACCGAGAAGTAGAACACCATGCCATCCTTTGATTATGTTTTCATATCTTCTGCTATGAATGGTTCCTTTATTACTATTATTGCAATAATTCTTCAGAATAGATAATTTTTGTAAATATTCATTAAAGGAACTAAGTCCGTAAATCCAACCATCAGCATATTTTGACACTATTTCAAGCGTCTTTTCACCTCCACCACCGATCCAAATTGGTAGATGTGGTTTACGAATCGGTTTTGGATTACATTCCGCATTTAGTATATTGTAATATTTTCCTTTAAAGGAAACTTTGCCATCATTATCTTGGAACATTCTCTTTATTATTATGATACTTTCTTCTAACATTTGAACTCTAGTGGATCCTGATGTTGGAAATTCAATTCCGTAAGCGTTAGATT
>DASWDL010000433.1:0-3941 GCA_036395315.1 Nitrososphaeraceae archaeon | reverse complement strand
TTCCCATATAGTACGTATATGACTTGTCTGAAGAAATTGCTGCCATATATCACGACAGTGATACGCTCACAGATAATAATACGCATTTCTATTTTATTTTAGGACCTTTTAAGTAACTACCCCTGTGCAATGTAATTTCTGCTTTCTTTGTTGTCAGGCCTAATGCTTACCATATAAGCATTCCCATCGATAAAAGAATTAGCCATACCTCCGGGTCCAGTAAAGCCGCCTCCAATTAGTGTAGAGGTCTGGAAGTTATGGGAGTACAAACCTAGATAGTTTAGATGTAGTTACTGCACTTTCTTGGCCAGAGTAATTCATGAAGGTAACGGTACCGTTAGGAATGCGTTAGGAATGCTTCAAAATGCAGAGGCCGAAAAGAAAACAGATTGCTCCCAGACCGATCTAGGGAATTCAATTATTTTTGGATGCTGTACTTACGAAGTTGATAAAGAAGGCAAGCCTGTAGGAACTGCGAAATGTTCGAAAGAACTATGTTCTAAAGACCCCTACCCTAATGGACATGCATACCAGTCGAAAAAGTAACCTCTAATATCATAAAGCCTCCATTCAGAGGACCTACAACTTCCCCCTTGTCACCATCCCCATCTTTTAACGTAACTAAAAGTACTCAAGTGCTTTGATGCCGCTCACGCTATCACTATTAGAACAAGATAATCAGTCAATAATTAAATAATTAATTTGTGGCTCCAGATCACAAGTGGCAACAAGTACTAGAGTAGATGCGAAATCTATTTTTTTAGCAAGGTATTTTTTGTCTACTCCCGCCGACAAGAAATTAAGAAATAATCGGAGATTGCTTAATCATGTGCCCCTTCTCCAGAACTATGCCACCGGACTCGAAAAAATTCTGGGAAACGCTGGAAGTACTTAATTATAGTTTCTCTTTCATTAGAATAAAAAGATGCAGTTATAATTTCATTCAGATTAAACGAGGTCAAATGGTTTCTGGAGCGTGCTTCTTCATCTCTTTTATATAATTCAACTAGGAATTTTCTGGCTATCACTTTGCTATTCCCCATTGAATCGTCAATTATGTTAATATTTTCATCGTCTAAATTTGACAGTGAATCTATTCAATCTCCTTCGAACCCTTCAGTATGGCCATAATTAAAGTCAGTTTGATTTAGATTTTTTATATTTTTCTCTTGCTGATCACTGTTCAGGGATTATTTTATTACTCGAATTTATCTATGATGCTAATTAATTTCTAACTTAGTAAATGTCATAATACAAATCATATATTCCGTAAATTCGTATGCATCAGTTACTCACCTTGCAAAACAATCAAAGTCATTGTAGTTTGAACCTCGTCCAATGCTTTGATGCGCGTGTTAATCCGATCGAGGTCTTCTTTGATTTGAACATTTATCTTGGCAATTATGTCGTACACGCCAGTAACCAACCAAACTTTGGCAATACCTTCAATCTTTTGTAGTTCAGAAGCAACAACTTCGGAGGAACCAAAATCAGATGATATCAAGACAAAAGCGGATGGCATGATGAAGTGTCATGTTAATTATGTAAGTATCCCAAGTATTTGAAGACATTTACCGTGCTTACCCTCCCTCATAATGCCAGTCCTTTAGGCAAAAGAGATACTGTCACCAGCTCTAGGCAGGTCTGCTGATGGACTAGAGAATTTGCTGCTCTTTGGGTCTACTGATCAATGCCTTAAAAAGATTGACATCCTTTACGAAGCAGGAGCAAAACGTATTCAGTTCTGGCCAGTAAATAACTACATAAAACAAATAAAGATATTTTTAAGGAGATAGCCCGGAATTTTGATTAGATTATTTAGGAGAAAAATAAAGGGTTTGTTACCGATTTAGCGGACAAAGATGAATTAAATGAAATAGAGTAAATCGAGAATATGCTTAATCCAAATATTCGTTTAATTATCAACATATAATATTCATATTATGTATCGTCACAGGTACTGAAGCATGATGCAAGTTTTTACTTCTGGTGTCGCTTATTTTGCTATTTACACTAGAGATCACATCATTGGCAAATGCTCATGACGACGTCTTAACCAATAGTGAATTTAACTACACAAAAGCTTGGAAGCTGGAAACGATAACATCCAGGGTGGGCCCGGTCTTGACCAGATGTACGGAGATAGTGGAAACGATGTTCTATTTGGCGGATTTGAAGACGATTTCATATCGGCAGGGCAGGGAAATGATGAGCTGATGGAGGAGACGGAGATGATGTGTTGCAGGGTGGTCCAGGTGCTGATTATTTTGACTGCGGTCCCGGTTTTGGCGTAGTGGTAGGATTCAATGCCGCTGAAGGAGATACTAATGCAAACAATTGTGAAGATGTCATACAACATCTATAGTTTTTAATCTTAGATTAATATCTAAGAATTGGTATTTCCCCTGTTATGTTGCAAAAGATGCAAATCAGTGCGTTAGTGTTACGAAACAATTAACTCCTGTCGTTTACGTGCTTTTCAAACTCCGGAGAATTTTGATCTGTTCCTGCCCATTGTGCATAAATGTTAAGCACGTTAAAGTTATTGTGCTTCGAAATTAACATCACTTACTGGCCATCACTTAGAGACCTCCCCTACTCTTTCAGAGCTTCGGCCTCCTCTAAGGGTAATGGCAATCGGGCTGGCAAAATACATTGCCTAAAGAACAGAACCCACTCTATCAGCGATCTTAAAATCTTTTCAACCATCACTCAAGTCAATATCCTAATAATCAACTGTAAATCTTAGGCCATCCAAGTTTTACTGTATGAATTACATATAATATTGAATAAGAGTGTCGCTCATAAAGCCCTGCAGACCAAGAAAATCTAGTAACCTTGGTGTAGATCTTAAAATGTTTTCCAGCTCATGTGTATATTGGTCAGCTTTCCAGCTCATGTGTATATTGGTCAGCTAAATTCTAAATTAACTTCTTTGCTTTCAGATCTCTAAACCTGGTCCTTACCGTTACTTCTGTAATGCCTGCAGCTTTTGCGAGCTCTTTTTTCGAAATATATTCGCCAGTTATACCACAGGCTGCGTATACTATTGTAGCGGCCAGACACTGAGGATTTTTTCCAGCCGAGTACTTTTTTTCTTTAATCTTAGACATCAAGTTGATAGCCTCACGCTTTGTCTTTTCACTCAAACCAACAATGCTTCCAACTCTGTTGACACTTTTACTAGGGTCGTCTACCGGAATGGAGATCTCAAGCTCTGAAGATAATGCCCTAACAATTCGCGCTATGGTCTTTAACCTAATGTTACTGACTTTAGAAACGTCCTTTAATGATACCGATGATGATACTTCCCTTGCGGCAATAAATACAGCAGCGACAAGGACAGCATCGATTGATCTGCCGCTAACTAGCCGCTTGTCCATGGCCTTCCTGTATATATAGGCGGCGCTCTCTATTGCTGCGTCGGATAGATTGAACTTACCTTTTAATGTATACAGTAGGGAAAAAGCTCTCTTCAAATTTCTTTCTTTGCTGTCATGCACTTGAATTCTATAATCCCAGGTTCTCAACCTTTGCATGGTGGAGTAAATGGAGCTTTGGATCTTTTGCCCTTTCGCATCTTTATCTATACCCCCTATAACTGTCGATAGTCCCATATCATAAGAGGCTATGGAGGGATAACTACCCGCGCCTTGCTGAAGGCGTTGTGTATACGTTTTCTCTTTTGCGACCTCTAACTTGTCCTCAATAACCATGCCACATAGACTGCATACAACCTCTCCAGATTCTGGGTCCATTACTCTGCGATCCAGTTCACATTTTGGGCAAGAGGTTAGTGTTTGCATCGATTTACCAACCAATATTATTTACTCAACATTCAATTTATTGGTTCTAAATCCAGCAGTCAAGTGATCTGTCTGTAATTAGAATTAATAAGAACCGGGTCGTCTTTCTCTGAAGTTAGGACCCACGATGGCTCT
>DASWDL010000432.1:0-2650 GCA_036395315.1 Nitrososphaeraceae archaeon | reverse complement strand
TTGCTTCACGCGGGTGAAATTCTTTATTCCTCAGGCCATCCTTCATATTCTTCAATATCACCATGTAACCAGAATTTCGAGTTTGCTGAAACAATCACTACTAAAGATAATCTAGTAAAGACACTTCGGAACGAAAAATATTATGATATCTTATCAAGGCTTGAATATGTTAGTTTTATAGAAGGAACTGCATCTTTTGTTTCGGATAGAAAAGTAAAGGTCAATGACAACAAGATCGAAGCGGACAAATTCATTATTGCAACTGGATCGTCACCATACATACCTGTAATAAAAGGTTTGGATACGGTTGCCTATATTACTAATGTGGAAGCTCTATCCTTGAATAAGAAACCATCGACTATGATCATAATTGGAGGGAGAGCATTGGGGTTAGAATTTGCACAGATGTACTCTAGATTTAGAACTCATGTAACACTGTTACAGCGCAGTAATAGAATAATTCCTGATCATGAACCAGAGATTTCTGAAAAGCTGCATGAGTATCTTAGCTCAGAGAGTATTGATATCATTACAGGAGTGGAGATTAAGGAAGCCTATCAAAAAAATAACAACAAGATAGTTAGGATCTCGACATATGATGCAAATGAACGACAGATTGAAGCCGAACAATTACTGTTTGGAACAGGTAGAAGACCAAACACTCAAAGTTTACATCTAGAAAATACTCGTGTGAGTTTAAGAGAAAATGATGGAGCAATCATCGTGAATTCAGAAATGCAAACATCAGGGTCAAATATGTGGGCAGCAGGAGATGTGATTGGAGAACCTATGCTTGAATCACTTGCAGCGAAAGAAGGAGCTACAGCAGCAGAAAATGCAATTAATGGAAGTCGTAAACAGATTGACTTTCTATCTATTCCTTCTGCTATATTCACATCCCCGCAAGTTGCATCTGTTGGATTAACCGAGTCACAAATGATGGAAAAGTATGGATTTTGCTCATGTAAAACCTTGAGTATGAACCAAGTCCCAAAAGCATTGACAATTAACCGGACGAAGGGTTTGATCAAAATGGTTGTTAATCCCAAAGAGAATGACAAGATATTAGGTGTTCATATACTAGCTGATCTGGGAGCCGACATGATTCATGAAGCAGTTATGGCAGTAAAGTATAAGCTGACTGTGGATGATATTATTGATACTGTTCATGTATTTCCAACAATGACAGAAGCAATAAAGCTAGTTGCGACTTCATTTAAGCAAGATGTTAAAAAGCTGACATGTTGTGCTGAGTGAGTTTCTCGTAACGATTGGAATTTCCATTTCTTAACTTTTTATCAGAAAACACCCACCGCAAACCCAAGAACAGTGCGTTGGTGTTGGCTGTTGTGGCTTTAGGATTTGCGATAGCTCTATTCTGATATTTTCAATATTAGGTGAACCGATCGGTACATCATTTAATGGCTTGATAAGATACTTAGCCGATCTCAAACCAATTAAAAAATTGTAATTTGCGACCTGTTAATATTTAACTAATGTCTTATTATTAATTATGTGGACTAAATGGATGGCGAAAAAAGTCCGAAGGAAGAACATAAAGCTAGAAAGATTTCAAACAGATTTTCCCTCAAGACTGCTTTAAAATCCTTAGGGCCGGGATTAATTACAGGAGCGTCGGATGATGATCCCTCTGGTATAGCAACTTACTCTCAAGCAGGTGCTAGCTTTGGTCTTGGCATGCTATGGATGGCATTGATTCTATATCCGATGATGGCAGTTATACAGGAAATGTGTGCTAGAATAGGACTCGTTGAAGGTGATGGTTTGGCATTTGTGATGAAGAAAAATATTCAAAGAAAGTAGTACTTCCAATTGCAAGTCTTCTTCTTATTGCCAACACAATAAACATTGGAGCAGATATAGGAGCTATGGGAGCATCCATAAGGCTTTTGATTCCTCAGCTACCATTCATAGTACCTACGTTACTTTTTACAGGACTTATTCTCTTGACAGAAATAGCCATACCCTATCACAAATATGTGAAGATTTTGAAATACTTGACAATCTCCCTATTTGCATATGTGATAACAGCCATGATTGTAGGCGGTAGTTTTGAAACACTTTTTATTGCGAGTGTAGTCCCACATATTGAGTTTACTTCACAGTTTGCAATAATTTTTGTTGCAATATTAGGTACAACCATTTCTCCTTATCTCTTTTTTTGGCAGACATCACAAGAAGCAGAAGAAGATCTTGACAAGAAAAAGATTAAAGATTTTGATATAGGAAAATCGCATATTACAAAAAGAGAACTAAAGATAATGAGAACTGACGTGGCAGTAGGAATGTTCTTTTCTCAACTCATAATGTGGGCTATAATTGTCACCACTGCTGGAAGTTTACATACTCATGGGATTACAGATATACAAACATCTGACCAAGCTGCAAAAGCACTTGAACCAGCCGTCAAATCCTTTCCGAACTCAGGACATATTTCTAAACTAATTTTTGCTCTAGGAATAATTGGAACAGGATTATTAGCCGTACCTATTTTGGCAGGTTCATCAGCATACGCTCTATGTGACGTTTTTGGGTGGGAACAAGGTCTGAATAAAAAGTTTGGACAAGCAAAGTCCTTCTACTTGGTAATTGCGGCGTCTACCGTTATCGGATTGTGGATAAACTTTTC
>DASWDL010000431.1:0-7895 GCA_036395315.1 Nitrososphaeraceae archaeon | reverse complement strand
AGTGCTACAGCATATATTATTGCAACAATTATCTGGATATAATCCGAAGATGTTAACGACATTTAAATTCTGGAGATCCAATCACATTTTTATTCCTTCGGATTTCATCGCCGATCGCTGGTAAGAATCATCAAATGAAATGTGTTTTTAATTTTCCTGGGCTTTAGGGGCCCGTCGGGATACGACTGAATATTCAATCGGAACTCAATCAGAATTTCTAATACTAGGATTTAATTAGATGTCAATAAGAGGAAACGATATCTTATGACCCTGTCGGGATCCTAACCTTGCATGTAGTAGGGTTCTGTTACATAGAATTTACCTAATTTAGTAACTTTTCACGAATTAAATTACAAGGACTCACAGATCAAATGATTTTCTCGTCAGGTGGTATTATCCTAACTATTGCCTTCTTTTGAAAATCTTCTCCATCACTAATTAGCTTATTAATCGTCTCTTCCGTATAATCAGCCCACTTATTTGAGATGCTATCAGGATCATCTTTGTGTTCTATCGTTACTACTCTTAGGAGTTCAAACCTACGTTCCAAAAGGTCTTTAAAAGTTCTTCGAATTCCAGTGCGTTTTATGCTCCTTGCTGGCAATAATAATATATCATCTATCTCTTTTTTTGAAGCCCCTTTTCTTTTTGCCAAGTCTAGCAATTCATTGGCTAAATTGTAATAATCAGTCACAAAAAATGCAACCTTCTGGTCATAATCAGTTTGGTCGCAATGCGAAATGTCATTTTTCCTGTCTATAACTCCGTCATGGTCAGTTGGAATAGTAATTTCCACGGAAGGCCACACATTTACGATATAGACTTCTAGATCTGGGACCTTTTCTGATTTCCTGTCCTTGTGCCAATAATCACGATGTGCTTGCAAAAGCTCCCTTAAAGGTGTATTGCTGAGTAAACCACCGTCCCAGAATTTTCGTCCATCGACCAATTCATAGTCAAAGTATACTGGAAAAGAAGCACTTGCCATAACATGTTCTGGCATGATCCCTTTGTCATAGTTAACTGTATGGTCTTCGTAATGACCAGTATCTGGATTGTATGCTTGAAATACTGATTTCTTTGAATAGCTATCAAACGTGACTGCTTTCGCATGTTGTACGTCTACACTAATTGCCAAAAATCTTGGCTCTCCATAATCAAAGCTTGTAGTCAATGGAAAATCGACAAATTTGTCTCCTTTCCTGTCTATATGTTCAAGACTCTCTCTTAATGGCTTGTTGCTATAGCGAAGCCAGAGATTTGTTGGCGGAAACAATGGATTATTGTCAAAGAATTTACTATCTAATTCTGGAAACGGAAAAGTCGGTGAAAATACGGCAGGTACGCCCTGTGAAAAAAAATACTTTGTAGAATAATATCTTCTTGCCGCTTCTTCTGATGCCACAGTACGGTTATGGATCCCTCTGATAGTATCGTTCTCATAGTATTTTCCCCACCATTGATAATATTCATCCCACCAGTAGACTCCCTGTTTTGTAATGGCCGGAGTAGGTGAAGATAAATGATCTTTCCAATATTGTTCAATTTTATCTGCTGAACCTTTCCATGTCTTTTTTTGCTTTATATGGCTTATTAATATAGCAGCATTTATAGCTCCAGCGGAAGTACCAGCAATTATATCAAACATCCTTTTTTCCCAGTTTTCATCCTTTTCTTTAATCATCTGATACAATTTTTTAAAAACCCCTGCCTCAAAAGCACCAAGGGCTACACTACCTTGAAAAACTAATGCTCTTTGCTTAGGTGGTACATCAGAATTAGGCATTATACATACAGACTATGCCATTATATTTATCGGATTCTATAATGAATATAAGACGTCCTAGCTTTCGAGACAGTCTTTAGATTGATTTGAAATCATTAGCTTTTTACTTTGTTTGAGTGTAGATGATAACTTTGCCATTGAATCTAACGTACCTAATGTAACGTCTGTGGACTTGAGTTGTTTAAAATAAGATAATTGTTTAGTCATTCCAATGTCAATGGAAGTAGGTTTCCTTCACTTTGTAACGCATTTGAAATTATTTGAACCAAAATGAAAACCGAACCTAATAGTTAAGATTGAGTTATATTGGTCGGCAACCGTCGGGATATGACTGAATATTAAATCGGAACCTAATCAGTATTTCTAAAACTAGGATTTTGTTAGACGTATAAAGATGAAACGTTGTTTTATGGGCCCGTCGGTACCCATGACGCTATCGGTGCTAAGAGTGGAGTCCTGAATATAAAAATAAAATAAGGAGCTTCAAGCTTTTGTCCTTTTTAGGAATGTGAATCACAACTGTGAGAGTTCGTTGGATTTGGAAAAACCATATGGATTTGCAAGTAATTACCCATCCTTGACTTTCTCCAAGCAACTATTCATAGTTAACAACTGTTGATTTAGGGAGACTATCGAAATGTGACATGATTTTGTAGTCATGTTATTCTATTCCTTCATATATCTTCGCACCTTGTTGAAGCCTCAATGCTATTTCAAACATTTGACCCTGACGGCGAACTGTAGGGGAATGTGCGGCTAGATAGCGAGCAGCGGCGACCAGAACGGACGATTGATCAAGCACGAACACTTTTGTTTGGAGAAGTGTCTTCCATTGTCCATATGCAGCTTCAATCATCTGAATGGAGTGGAAGTTTCTATCCTCCCTTAACAGGGCGTTACCAAGTACAGCGAGGAATCGGTCTTGATCACCTCCGGACTTGACGTACTTTATTACTACTTCAGCTGCATCACTTACTTGTTGTCGTTTGTCTAGAACCTCTAGGAATTTCTTGGCTAGAGTATCAAGCACTTCAGCATTTTCCCGTGCTGTTGGAACTGGAATTGGAGAAGGAGGGACGTTAAGAAAACGATTAAGATAAACGCTCATAGCTGCGTCAAATATTGCACGCAAAAGTTCGATTGAAGGAAGTCGTCGCAAACTTAGTTGTACTGCGTGCGAAAATGTATACGTATGAAGAGCTATGTCCCAGTCAGAGAACTCATTCGAAGATCCAAAGTGTGCTATACGCAAGGCTGAAGCATATTCTACACACGCTGCTACTTCTTGTTCCGTAGCACCATCACGGATTGCATTCAAAAGTATATCTGCTATTTCATCAGGTTTATCTCCGAGTAGAGTATCAACAAACGATTTGTAAGCCTTCCAGCTTCCTCTTTTTTTACTTCCCAATTCTAAGTAGCTGGGTATTTCTTTGAAGGATCTATCCAGTATTTTTGCGAGGTCTACTGGATGCCGCCAAGAACTTCTCTCTTCCATTCTGGTTGCTTTAGCATAAAGAGGAACAAGACTAGTCAAAACCCCTTCTGCCATGTCCCATCCTACAACATCGAGTACTTCAAACGCCTTATTCGTGAAGTCAAGAACATGACCCCCATCTAGATATCGGTGATCGGTAGCAGCTGCAAACAGTATATCGGCTATTTGCAAGGGTTTTGGCTTTGCCTGAATAGCTGAAACCAAACAGCGTTCTGCACCGTCAGAATCACGTACTTCTATGAAATGACGAAACCATTGCTTCAGTGTTACCATGTCAGGTACCATATTTGGAAGCGCTCTTACTGCAAAGCGTGGTGCTGCACCTTCACAGTCTTGAGCTACAGCCGATAAGCCATGATAGAGTGCACGTGATTTATCTTCGGAGGATAGAACTGGTAACAAATTGATCATGCATACAAGTATGGTAAGCCCTTGTCCCCAGCCATCCTGTCTGTACATAATTCCGTGTTTTATTCCCATTCTAATGAGTTCTGCTGGTTCCATCCCGGAAGATAGCAATGCTATGACTGATTTAGCAATCAACAAACCGTTATTCTGTTCCAAGCCTTCCTGCAACCTCTGCATGTGCTGCACTTTTACATCCTTGTGCTGTCCAATCGTGACCCACACCTTACCATTCTGAACTTGTACAGGAAAAGATGGAATATCACCAGCCCATAAATCAAACGTACCGCCACTTTTTAGGTCGAATCTGGCGTGGTGCCAGTCACAAGTGAGTATACCATCCTTAGTAGTACCGCGACTTAGAGGGAATCCCATATGGGGGCAACGGTTATCTAATGCATATACCTGTCCTTCGTGATAGAAGACGACTAGATCATGGCCGTGAACACTAAGAGACATGCGACCTCTTTTCTCCAGCTCTTCAAGAGTCGAAACGTAGATAAGTGCAGGTTCTTCTGTCAAGATAAATTATTATTATGCAAACTTATTCTTATATTATGTACATTGGAGTCCATCGGAAGCTCTTATTCCTTATGTCACCTATTTTGATGTGATTACTCTATTTGTATTCAAAGCTGTTATACCGTCGAATATTTTCCTTCGACTGTTCCCGACACCTATATTAAGTTCCATATAGCCTCTCGATCATCCAATGGCAAAAGGATGTTGATAGACCTATGTAAAAAAAATTTTGCAACAGAACCAACAAGTTGACTTTGCATAGATGTCGGATATGTTGTGATCAGCTCATGCCCCTTACTTGAAAATAATCCTTGTAAAGGATTAAAATGTCTTTTTTCATCTTCAACTATCATTTATTCTTAATTTTTTCATATTATTATCACGGACGACTATAAATTTACTTTATAAAATCTGACTATTAGAGAGGACTTATTCGCTTATTTTTTTTTCTTTATCCTTACAAAATCACGTGTCTCCCAGTCTGAGAATTGAACATCATCAAATCTTTTATCGTCATAATTGCGGAGCCACCTGAAAAAGTATTTAATTCGTCCGAGGTAATCGTTGCAAGTTGTAATCCACCTTTTATCTGGATCTTCCTCAATTGTTTTTATCTTTGTATCCAAAAACGAAGATATTTGATTTTTACTTTTTATTTGGTGCAATGTAATTGATGGTCCAAGGAACTTGCTGTAAGCTATTATTGTTTTGAGGTTATTGTTTTGATATCTTTCGGAAGTACATTTTTTTCATAAATTCAAAGAATCGTATTGTTATTTCGACATTTTCTTCATTGGATACAACCTTCTCAATGTTGCTAACAGTGGTAGATAGCCTTACCGTCATCTTTCTTTCTCCAGACTCCGTTCTATGCCTATTGTATTTTCTACACAAGTATATGAACTCGAGTAATTAACGGGCCCGTCGGGAATCGTGTTGTTAATAATTCGGGTCCATCCGGAGGAATATGAAAATACAATTAAATCGATTCACCCTGCATTAAGTACTTTTTTATACGCAAACTTGAAATCAAATTATGATATCAAATTACTTCAATAGAGTAACATGAAATCAGTTTAACAAAATGTTACCCCTCAGCTATAAAAATATATGTATAATGCTTATTATATAAAAACGGCTATAAACTAAATAAATAATGGCCTTTATTTCAGAAAAAGATTTGGTATTTGAAAATATTACAAAAAAGTTAACTAAATTTTTACGGCTTATTTACTTTTATTTACTTTCTTAATTAACTTTCTACAAATGTTAAGACAAATAAAATATGGAGAAAAATCGGCATCATGTCTGTCTTTCCTTAGTTTGCTCTAGCATAATTTTTTCGAGCATTTTTGTTTTGGTATATATAAGCCTTCCATCACTCAATCAACTACATCCAACATATAGTGAGACAGTAACACAACCTAAACAAATTTCTCCAGGGAAATATGATATGGTTAAGAATTGTACTAGTGAGACGAGTAAGGAACCTAGTTCAATTGAATACCTGACTTACTTTAACTGTGGTCATGTCTCAAAAGATGCAAACGGGAAGATAATAAGACAGTTCACACTTATTGTTCAAGAACATCAAAAGATACCTATCTCATACGAAGGGCATGTCTTTGACGGATGGACATATAATGGCACTATTCCCGGACCAACTATAAGAGTTATTGAAGGTGATTTAGTCCGAATTAGAGTGATTAATAGTAACGATAACCTACATCCTCATTCACTTCATGTTCAATCTGTTCATAATGCAAAGGTTGATGGTGTTTCGATGGGGGGATATCCTGGAGGGGCCATTTCTCCTGGTCGAAGTTTCACTTATGAATTTGTTGCACAACCGTATGGCGTATACCCATATTCCTGTCACGTTGACCCAGTAGCCGACTCTATAAACAGGGGGTTATATGGAATGATGATTATAGATCCAAAAGAACCTAGGCCACATATGACAGAAATGGCCATGATCCTGAATGGTTATGACATGAATTATGAACAAGAAGGACATACCTCACTTCCTCCTGCTTCACAATTTCCGATAAATCAAGAAAATGATACTGGGTCTAACATGACACAAATGTCTCTTACTTCTCTACCTTCTATCAAAGAGAAAGAGATTGAAAGTCCACAAGACAAGGAAAGAGATAATGAGATTTACTCAGTTAATGGAAAGGCCTTCGATTATGTGAAGCATCCAATTATGTTACAAACAGGGAAATTATACCGTATATACCTTGTTAACATGCTGGAATTTGACTTGGTCAATTCATTCCATATACATGGTACGATGTTTGATTACTATACTGCTGGCACAGATGAAACATCAGATTACAAAACTGACGTAGTTACCATGTCACAGGGAGATAGAGGAATAATGGAATTTAAATATGATTATCCTGGAACTTATGTGTTCCATGCACATCAGACAGAGTATACGGATCTGGGATGGATGGGCCTTTTTGATGTAAGGGGAGATCCGGTTAAGACAAATATTATCGCTATAAGTACGTGATCAAATTAATTGCTTTTTATTCATTGAACCAGTATAAACTCGTCACACTTCTCTTCCCATTAATCAGTAACGAAAATCGATACTAATAACAGGATAAATTAATAGGCCTGGAGTCGTCGTGATGCGTATTGTTAACAATTCGGACCCAAGATCAGGCATATAGGAACGTTTCCCACGTCCTTCAGCCATTTGAATTGCTACGGAAGGTGTCCTCAGGACTTTAGATTGCGCCATGTATTTCAGTATAATGTAGGAGTTCCTGTCACATTTGGCTATGGTAGCAATGTCCATAATATGCTCAATATCATTCATTCAAATTATATTCGCAGGAAAAAGATCCCAAGTGACGAGGAAATTAAGAAAACACTTGACAGGATATTCAAACTAAGATACGCTACTCCTGCCATCTCCGAGCCAATGAAAGCATCAGTTCTGAAAATAGTCAAAAATTATGTAAGGCTCCATAAGGATGATTTTAAATTAATTCTGGAAACTGAAAAGAAGTTTGAGTTTGTATTATCTGATGCATTGATTTCCGGTCAGATAGATCTTTTAAAGAAGGTAGATCAAGATGGTAAGGTTACTGCTGTCGAGATCATAGATTTCAAAACTGATAGAAATGACAGCATCTATCAAGGTGACTATGATAAGCAGTTGAGATTCTATGCAATAGCATGTTTAGAATCGCTAGGACTCAAACCAGATAAGGCATGCGTGCATCATCTTGATGAGAACAAAAAGACCTTCGTGGATATTTCTTCATCCAAACTTGAAGCAGTGAAGAAAGAGATAAAGGAAGATATTTCCTCAATAATGAGCCCAACGAGAGAATTCATTGCAAAACCCAATAAAAAGATCTGCAAAGAATGTGACTTCAGGGTGATCTGCCCTTACAAGAACATAAAGGACTCGTATGGTGTTTCAAACTCCAATTGATTTTCCATTATTTTCTCTCTCTTTTTGCTCTAGAACCCTATTTTAAGACTGATATAGGTGCGGGCCCGTCGGAATACGATTGAATATTATAGCGGAACATAATTAGAATTTCTAAACTATCTAGTTCAGCCAAGGGGATTTGAATCCCGCATTTAGTAGGGTTCAAATACCTTGCATTTTAGTTTTTCTTTTAGGAACTATTCTATTAGGTAATATGCACAAGCTTA
>DASWDL010000430.1:0-7934 GCA_036395315.1 Nitrososphaeraceae archaeon | reverse complement strand
AGTATTTTCAAACAACAAGACGGAGCGCTAGCCCAACAATACATCCAGACAATAAGATATAGAAATCTAGTAATAGATTTAGGGAATGGAGTAAAGACTAATGCCCAATTAACTCTTCCTGCAATTGGAACAGGACCATTTCCTAGCGTTCTTATTATTCCGGGCTCTGGTGCTGTTGATAAAAATGGAACATTGGGATTTGTTCACAAGTATGGTCCTAAACCACCTACACCATATTTGCAGATAGCTCAATATCTATCAGAAAGAGGTTTTGCAGTGCTTAGATATGATAAAAGAGGTGTTGGTGCAAATTATACTATTTTAGACACAAATGTATGGGGAAATACTACAGCCAATTATCTAATTCAAGATAATCAGAAAGCATCGAATGTTCTTATACAACAGCCTGAGGTGGATCCTAAGAGGATAAATATAATTGGTCATAGCGAAGGTACACTCTATGCTCCAAGATTAGCTATAGATAATTCGAAGAATATAAAGAACATTATACTAATGGGTGTCTTAGCTCAGAACCCTGTAAAAGTAGTAGAGTATTATCAAGACGTATCTTTACCTTTAGAGTACGCCATACAAGTATTGGATAGAAATCACACTGGATCAATATCAATACTGCAAATTGCAAACGACCCTCTGTTAAGGGAGTTATTGGTGCCGCCCTCTGTTATGTATAGTAATAATAGTGAAGCCATAACTAACACTCTGGCAAAGGGTTTTGGCACGAGTGGCTACATAAGTATTGAGAAACAACTTAAACCTTTGATGATAAAGGTATATGAGAACATCACAGCTTTCAATTTACTCAAATGCAACACTGTTATAATCTGTCCTATATTGATGAGATCATTATTTAATTTGTTACCAAATCTCAGCATCATCGGCAATGTCTCTAAATCTACAGGTATCCTAATACTCAATGGAGAGAATGATTCTCAGACTCCAGTTCAACAAGCGTTTCTCTTACAGCAGAGGCTGACTGAATTAAATCATCCTGATCATATGTTGATAACCTATCCCAATCTAGGACATGTATTTTATCCTTCATCCCAGTGGAAGACTGGAATTGGTCCAATACCACAGTATGTGTTGGCGGATCTTTACGCATGGCTTGAAGCTCATTCTGGTCTTTCACATTCCTATGTTACTACTTCTACTTCCTCCGCCATAGGAGTAAATACAAGTTCATTAAATACAAATAAGACTTCTTAATAGCCCATCATAACCTTCAAATAATGAAATACAACAGTTTCTCAACAAGAAATATTAGCCATAAGATGATGAACCCCCGAGTGAAACAAGAGGGTTCAAATCCCAATCCGAGAATAGATTGATTCAATGTGATCTGATTTGCTTATATCGTGATATTTGGATCAGCTAATTAGATGTTGTCGATAGAAATGTATTCATTATATTACCGATCTCAACCGGATATTGATCCATTACTGCATGACCAGCATTTTTGATCTGTACTAACCAGGCACCTGGAATCTTTTCTACAATCTTTAAAGAATTAACATGCGGCTGGTATTCATCATCATCTGTTCCAGTTATGACCAACGTTGGTTTGGCTATCTTCGCAAGCTCATCACAAGCACCACTCCAGTTTGGATTATCCTCCCAATGCTTTCCTACGTTATTTTGATTATTCGCTACCTCAGGGGGCAAACCAGGCTTCAGTTGTTGTAATGAAGTAATATTTTCTGGAATGTTAGCAGATTCAGGATGCAGTCTTATCCATCCTGATCCTAATGAAGCAGATACAAGCGATTTCATCTCCTCATGAGAAATAGAAACATTATTTAGAGATTTGTTTACAATATCGGATTGCAATTTTATAAACTCAGGTGGTTTAGGTGTATGATCTTTTCCGCCACATGATGAGCCAACAAGTACAAGACTGTTAACCTTATCTGGATACATCATTGTAAGCTGTTGGGCTAAATATGATCCAAGAGAATATCCCATAACATCTGCTTTTGGTATTTTCAGAGCATCAAGCAAACCAGCTGCATCGTTTCCTAGTTGCTGATAAGTGTATGATTTGGAACCAATTGTTGTATTTGCAATTCCACGTTGATCAAAAGCGATTACTGTGTGATTTGAAGAAAGGCCCGTTAGAAAGGACGGGTCCCAGGCATTCATACCATCAGAGGCGCCATTGAAAAGCAAAATAGGGTCACCTTTACCAAACATCTTGTATGCGATATCAATATCTCCTACGTGAACCTTCTTTGCTGGGATATCTTGTATGTTCAGTAAATCTTCATCCTTAGCTATACTCTGATTTGTTTGACCATAAACAAGTGGCGTATTACTTGCAATTATAGAAGTGAGGATAATCAGCACAAACAAGAAGATGACGGATAATACTTCCTTTGATTTTTTTGGGTAATATATTTTAGCTAATTCATTCATACATGATATCAACTACTATTAGAGTTTTAAGTAGTCTTTAGAATTTCTGATCCCATGATATGATACTAAATCTGAGCTCAAATCCCGTTTTGGATTAGACACACTGGTGGTGCCTACTTTTTAACTCATAATAAGTTTCATGATGCAGTATCCCCCACAAAAGATATTACAGTTGGATGTATGAACACCCAAGTGAAACAAGAGGGATCAAATTTACCAGTATTTTCTAATCATTTTTCCTTCTCTACTCCTGGTTTTACACACTCAAGACGAAAATGAAGAAGTTAGATTTATTAATTATGTTTGGTGATATTCTGGATATTGATTTCAGATAATAAAAAGCTTTCAGAGAAATCATTTGTTTTGACCTCTTTGTTTATAGTAGCAATATCAGGAATACTATTATTCAGTGGAATCAGCATTAATTCATATAACAATAATAATCAGGCACAAGCACAACAACAAATAGAGAGTACAAAGATTCCCAAATTATGGGAAACACCAAATGACTTGAAGAACCCAGAATCAGTAGCTTATTCACATAAGCAAAATGTCTTGTTCGTTTCTAATATAAACGGAAAACCAACTCAAAAAGATCGGAATGGATTCATTTCAAAGGTGTCACCTACAAATGCGAGCATACTTGAATTAAATTGGATAACAGGACTAAATGCACCAAAGGGTATAGCTGTTTCTAATAACAACAGTAGATTATATGTTTCAGATATCACAGATCTAGTCGAAATAGATATTGACAATGGAAAAATAAAGAAGCGCTTCAGTGCACCAGGAAGCGCGTTTCTTAATGATGTTGTATCAGATAATCAGGGAAATATCTATGTATCTGATACAGTTACCAATACTATCTACAAGCTAGATACAAATGCTAAGGATGGTAATAATAATACGTCTTCATTGCAAGCTTGGTTACAAAGCCCAAAATTAAATGGTCCTAACGGTTTGCATGTTGACAATAGTAAAAATAGACTAATTGCTGCTTCTTTAGGAGATATGAGTAAACCTGGAGGCGGCATAGAAGTTGTTGATTTAAAAAATAAGACCATAACCACTTTAGGAAAGGAAGGAACGACCTCTCCATTTGGCGGCCTTGATGGAATAGAATCTGATACTACGGAAACACATTACTATGTTACTGACAATCCCGCAGGAAAGGTATACATCGTTAATGCTGATGGAACAGGATATGGAACCTTGATAGATTTACACACAAAGGGAGCTGCTGACCTAGGATTTATACCAAGCCAAAGCACTATTATAATACCTCTCATGCAGGACAACAAACTTGTGGCTTATAGCTTAGCTGAATAAAAGACTATGGAGAGTTGCGAATAATAATTCCTTATGGTTTCTCTTTTTGATACTTTGGAGTAGAGATTTCAGTAGGAACGTGTTTAATTTTTGTGCTCCATAAGCACCATTGTAATTAAGTTAATATTTCTTTGTTCCATTCAACATTCCTAACGCTTCAAATTTTATTTAATGGTATAAATATTAGGAGAGGATTAAATGAGACTCAAATCATGTAATAGACAAACGCAAAGAATCGCCGATATACACTTAATTACAAAGACAGAGAATAAGTTGCATTCGCTATGAAGCGAAGAATCCTTTTTCTTTGGGTTGGCTTGGCTTGCCTTGCGATAGCCGGGATTTTACTTGTCGAATATGAGATAAGGCAACAGGGAGAAGAAATAAAATCAATCGTGGAAAATCTGACAAATAAATCTAGTCAATTTACTATGTTTTATAGTCTTTATCCAGAATCAATGATCTTTCCACTTTGGTATTAGGCGCTAACTTTGAAGCACGTATTATGATATGTGACCTGAAGTCCTAATTGTACACGTGAGGAATGCTGTTGTTGGGATTCTGGATAGGAACTTAATGTCCTAGTATATCATTCTATTGGTAGGATACACTGAGAATAGGAGAATGAAAAATATTTTTGAAAATAAATGTGGGGCAATTGAATCAATAGCTATACCAACTTTGAAAAAGATACTTCCTACCTTGAACTACAGATACCGTATGTTGTAATAAAGTCATCCTTAGATTAACTTAGTTAAGTAATCAATTATACTCTGGGTGGCATAGTAAATATTTCACACTAAGACCTTGTTAACAACGAATAGAGGATTTCTACGTAGTTTTTTCCTCCATTCGTAATTAAAATCTATTTCTAATTGAGTCTAGTTGCATCCTTAATAGATTGTTCGTAACTTAGTTTATACAGTTAAGCAATATATTATAAATTCGCCAGCTTTACGCTCATGATGAGCAACATGTATAAAATGAGTGGTGTAGAATAATATTAGCACCATCTGGATTCTCATCAAGAAGAACAATACATTAGTGAATCTTGTAATATCATTGGTCGTTTTTTCATCTTTATTATTCATCACTCTCAGTCAAGAAAATAGATCATTCTCTTACAATGCATCCTCTACAGAGATGTTACATACAAATGGAGTTAATACAACATTATTGTATCAAAACAACAGCATACAAATAGAGTATCCTGCGCCTTGGCATAAAAAAGAAATAGGAGGAACTCCTAAAGATAATGTTACTGATATAGTCGGATTTTATCCTCCCAAGGATACTAGTTCTGCAGAGATCACAATATCTTCTGATAGTGGAATTGATAATCAATCATTGGCTAGTTATCTGAGCGATATCATTGCCTCAGAACAACAGGATTCCAAGGTTTTAAAGTCATTGATTCTAATACAATCAGCACATTGTCGGGTAATCCAGCATATCTGTTGGTAAGTAGTTACACTGATGCTAGTACAAGTTACGAGACATTAGAAACCGGAACAATGATTGACAACAAAGTTTACTTTATTACCTATGATGTCCAAACGCCTTATTATTCAACGTATCTTCCATATGTAAAAGAAATGATTAATTCGTTCAAACTATTGTCCCGTACGTAGACGGGAAGCTATATATTCTGTTTCGAACTATTCTTCCCTTTGTAGTTAAGATAGAAGATTAGAGCTCCAATTAGTAATTTGTGAATTTATAGGTTGATTAACTGAGATAATGGAAAATTTATCCAATGGCATTTTAATTTTCTTGCTTCCATAAAAATCTCTCATCCGTTTTTTTTGACTTGGAATTCGAATGGGTTGTGCTTATTTTCGAAGTTACTCAACACTAGTACAATCTTTTATACAAGATTCAGATACTACTGATTAATAACTAGTCATAGGAATCAATGATATATAATTAAAGACGCTAAGCATTTCCGTATTAAGAAACTTCATTTAATCGTTCGGGAGAATAGTAACTTGAACGGAGTTAACTTACACAGTTAAGCAATAGATTATAAACACATTTGCTCTAGATGTGTAATGTCAACTAAAACAACAAAAATGCTTGGTTTAGGAATAGCTGCAATTGCCTTCCTTCTAGTAACAATCCCAGTCCTTAAGATCGGCGTTGTATATGCTGACTCAGACGACCATGACCATGACAGAGACCACGGAGATCACGACCATGACCATGACCATGACCATGACCATGACCACCATCACCACGATGATGATGATGACGACAGAGACAATGATTGAGGGCATTAACTTTCTCTGAACATCCTAACACGAAGCAATAGTCGATAAGTACTGATCGAGTCTGCAAAATGTAAAGATTCAAGTACCAGCAGACTCTACTTTTTTCATTTTTTTAGATTATGACTACAATCATCTACACTATGGCGAACATAATGTTTAACCATTAAATATTTTACTGACTTCCGTTTTCCACGAGTCAGTCGATTGCCAATTCTCTGGTGTACCTAAATGATTCCACAATATCTGGTTCACCGGAGTTAGTTCCTGTGAGATTAGTGGCGTTCTATACTTGATGAATAATTAACCAGATCCGTAACATGTAGCTTAATTCGCCAAAACCTTATACGCTTACCTAATTGCGGACAATGAACAACCAATATCCAGAAATCGACAAATTGCTACTCTTATGGTTATAGCTTTTGTCTCGGCTATATTTGCTTCTCTAATAACCTCACCGGTCGTTTCTGTGGCAGGCGTGCACGACAACGGAAATCAAAAATCAAAAGATAAGCCTAAAGATCCAAAATGCAATATTGTAAAGATACTTGTAAAAGTATCAAAAATCCCAAAAGGATCGAAGATCGTTATAGCACAAGCGACACTTGATGGTAAGACTGTAAGTAAGACTCAAAATGTTCAGGGCGATAATAAAGTTGCCTTGCCATTGTCATTTAAGAAACTAAGTCCGTGTCCGGTTGTAGGTGACGGATTCTCAGGCGATGTTAATGGTACGAGCTTTGCGGGAACACTTGCCAGTCTTAAGAAACCAAATAAGGTTAATGCGGCACTTTCCTAAAAAATAGAATTCAACAGCGGAAGATCCACACGGTCATCTATCCATATTTTTTATAAGACCTGATTTCAAATGGCTTTAAAGACTATCTTGTTTTACCAGAATGTTCTCAATTGCATTATCGTTAAGTATTGTTTTGATTAGTTTCATGCGTTCATGTTCTGCTATTTGTTCTGAATTTTGGATGGAATCAATTGCTCTAAGTTTCCAATAATTACTAACTCCTCCTTCTATGACTGACTCAGCATGATAAACAACTATTCCGAAGTTAGTAAGAGAGAACCTACCTTTTCTTCTTTTTACTAGTCCTACTTTCATCAGTCCTTGTATCCTTGAGTAAAATTGTTTCTTGCTGATCCCTTCTTTCTGTTTCAGAACATCGCTTTCTACGATACCCTTTGCTATATCTCGAAATATTTCAAGAGATTTGCTATCCGAGATTACCTTCAGTACATTCACTGAGGAATGTCGTTCCAATGTCTTTACCTTCCTCTCGATCCTATCCTGTGCCTATATAAAGACACTTTAACGAGTGGTGGGAAATGAGATAAATAAATACCCGAATAATGCAAACATGCTAAATTCTTAAATGTCGAATTTCTGGGAAAACATGAGTCATTGTTTAACACAAATGACCTCGAGGAAAGTCGTATTAAACTTTACAATTCCCCCAAGTATTGAAAGAGGGAACTATACGTTTGTAATCTTGACTGGAGAAGAGGAATTACATTACTACTCAACTTACGTCCACGTGAGATAGATGTAGATGTGCCTATATATCTAAGATTGGAACTGCTAATGGGGATAATAGACTAATATCAATCCATCATCACTAATGCCGTGCATGAATATCGTCCAGAATAATCCATCATTATAGGCAAATTAAATGAAATTCTTATTGCGTTGATGTCTAGGATTATCCGTGGAATCAAAAACAAACATGATGTACATGGGTGAGGCAAGCGGCGACGAATTTCGGAGAATATCTCCAATATTGGAGATAAAACCAATTTGGTTCTAGATATGAACAAATACTTAATAATGCGATTTAAAAACTAAAGACGGCAATGACACGTACATCTTTGAAAAGATATACAGTAAATTATCAA
>DASWDL010000429.1:0-6434 GCA_036395315.1 Nitrososphaeraceae archaeon | reverse complement strand
AATCGGGATCGGTCTTATTCAAAGATATATTTCAGATTGGGAAAGAAAGCATAGACAGCCACCTCCGTTGATTGAAAAGGATACTGGAAAAAAAGTGGCAGTGATCGGCTCTGGGCCTGCCGGACTTGCAGCCTCTGCTCTTCTTAGAAGATACGGTCACCAGGTAACAGTATACGAAGCATCCAAAATACCCGGGGGAACGGCATGGTATGGAGTTCCAGATTACCATCTTCCCAAACAAGTTTTGGTAGATGAGATTGAGCAAATAAAATCCATGGGCGTCAAGATAAAAACAGATGTTACTGTAGGAAAAGATATTACACTGTCTCAACTTCGCGATGAAGATGATGCAATTCTTATTACTACGGGTTCAAAAGATACCAAGAATCTAGATATACCTGGAATCAATCTCAAAGGCATTTTGGGTGGATATGATTTTTTGGAAGGCGTTTTCTCGGACGGGGTAGACAAGTACCTACTTAATCCAAAATATGATCTTGGAAATGATATTATCGTGATTGGTGGAGGAGACACGTCGCTTGATTGCGCTAGGACCGCATTAAGGCTTACAAAAGGAAAAGGAAACGTCACAGTACTATGCCTAGAGCCGGAAACCGGACTGCATGTTGACCCTATAATGCTTGATGAAGCTAAGGAAGAAGGAGTCAATCTCAGATTCCTAGGGCAGACCAAGTCTTTCGACGGTGACAGCAATAGACACGTAGTAGCCGCATTAGTAAACAATATGAAAATGGGAGCCCCCGATCAGTCAGGGACCCGACATCCCGAACCGATACCAAATCAAGAGTTCAGAATTCCGTGTACCACAGTGTTGATAGCTATTGGGAGAGGTCCAAATTCATTTCTACAAAAGAAGTCTGGAATTGAGACCGGCAAACGTAATGCTATCGCCGTTACTAACGAATTCAAGACGTCTATAGATGGTGTATTTGCCGCAGGCGATGTTACTAGTGGCGAAACTCTAATTGTAAAGGCGATGGAAAAAGGACGAGAAGGCGCTCAGCGAGTCCATGAATATATAATGGGGTTGGAAGCTAATCATACCTCATTTTATGAAAAATATTATACAAAATTATCATACGATAGAATGTTAGAAGGAAAAGATGATCCCAGAACACCCCCTCCTGATTAAAGTCTCATATTAGCAACAACTAATAACGAATTTAAGCAACTGGCCAGAAACATGAAGGTTCTTTACCATTTACGGGCTATTCCGAACGTGACACTACATTTCTGACCCTTAACGGTACAATTATAATTACAATAGAACTGAAAATGAAATCCATTATTAGCATTAATATCAGTACTGTATGTGGGGAAGAAACACCGCGATAGGTACGAAATAGTTGCATCAATTCTGGAATTTGCTCACGGAGAGAAGAGAGTAGGAATCACTAAACTGATGTATTTTTCGTTTCTCCCATACCATTCCGTTAAATTGTATCTAGATATTTTGACGAAAGAGGGATTATTGGAGCGTGACAAATTAGACAAATATTACAAAATAACTCGTAAGGGACAACGAACCCTGGCGATTTTCAATGAAATGAATGAAATGTTAAAGCCAGAGAAATCAGATTGAATTTGAAAAAGACTTTGATTATACGTAGTACTGCGCACGAAGAGAGCAAAAGCAAACCAGAATTTTTTTAATTCTTAAATCTCTTGAGGATACTATCCTAGCACGTACTACTGTATCGGTGTGTGGGTCAGGAAACAGGAAGGAGTATGCTTGGCCCATCGGCTTTAAATAATTTGTAGCGGATCTATTAATATGATTCAATACGCTGGTCCGAAAGAGTCAACAAAATTAAAGAGACAAAAAACGAAGCTTATAAGAAGCGAAATGATAGAGAAAAAACTGGATAATGAAGAGTTCCTAATCTGTGCTGATTGCAGACATAATACCCTGAGATACGAACCTTCGAAGAACGGCGCTTGTTTCTGCGGCTGCCATTATTAAATAAACATTAAAGATAATCTTATTCTTGAAACCTTGGGACAACTGACCTCCTAAAAAGCTATTATTTTAATAGCTTGCATTCAATTAATATTGTACACATGTTCCGGGTGATCTCGGTATTGGCCTTTGCTGCGCTAGCAATAAGTTTTGCCAATGCTGCACGAGTTGAAGACTATTCGGATACAGCTACTGAAAAATCGCTTGAAAAAATTACTGATTACTGCGCTAAGACACCTAATGCGAATATTACACACGATTTAATTGAAACTGGAAATGTAAGTGAATTCTATTCAGATTACACATGTGATAAAGCCTTACAGGATAAATCGATTCTAAACGAAAACGTCCCGGATAGTAATAACACAACTACAATTAACCTGTTGCACTAGATGTCGATCTCAATATTACAAAATTATGCGGAGGGATAAAGGTGCTCTAGCCCATTATGGATTTATTCCTCAATACCTATCATATTTGAACAGGAAATGATCTTAATAGATAATAGTCTTGTTGTGTAATAACTTGTAGCCAGGTAAAATGGCATGGGAAATAAATCAATCTTTTTGGCATCTATTGTGATTTCCTTTTTATTGTGGCCTTTAGTAGCATCCAACATTTTTATTTATGCACAGAATGAATCAAGTCAAGGAACACCTTCCGGTGAAAATCCGGCTGAAAGCAATCTGCTAAAAATACGATGTTCTAATGGCTCGCTTGTTGATAGAGCTTCTGAATGCCCTTCGTCCGATGAATGCCCATCTCCAAATCCATCTGGCAATGATACTTTGGAGTGTACCTCAAATTTGGTCGGAAGCGGGATTGTAAACAATGGCGGCAGTATAACTAATGGTACGCGCAATAGTAACAATAGCTCTCAAAATGAAGCGGGAAATACGGGGCAATTCCAAGTACTGACAATCACTACGGAAAAGAAATCATACAAGCCAGGAGAAATAGTTAACTTTATTGTAAAAAACTCGGGCACGGAACCTTTGACGTTTCCAAACTCAATTTTAGGCTTGAACGTTGAGAATGCGCTCACTCATGAAAAATATCCCATATTTTCTGCACAAGTTATAACCGCGTTGGATTCTGGCGGACAGAAATCGCTCAAATGGGATCAAAAAAACTCATCTGGGCAACAGGTCCAGGAGGGTAATTATACTGCTTCAGTTTCAACAGGCCCTCTCACTGCCAATGTAAGATTTGCGATTATGAAGTAATTCCATAAACCATGCAGTTAAACAATAATAGGAGTTAGAAACTCTGATTCTTGTGTCCAAGAGAAATAACCCATCTAGGTCAAAATTGCAAGATACTTCTAACAAACAAATGTTCGAAGGGGCGCGAAATAAAGGCACTGATATCCATTATTCCGGAAAGATCTCATTAGCGCAGATACTAAAAGATCTTAAATTCCCAGCTAATAAGGATCAAGTCGTTAGGTTCGTCAGGGAGATGGGAGGACATCAGGATTTAGTTGCAGTACTCAGGAAGATTGAGAATAAGAGTTATTCAAATGTGACCGAGGTAACAAAAGCATCAGGCCTGGATCGTTGAACCCAAAAAAGCGATACCACGCAGTTTTTGTCTAAAATGAAGCAATCATTAGTAAGAATTTTATAGCACAAATGAACAGTACAAGGCATGAGGTGCCAACTATGCGGAAAGAAAACCTACGAACTGGGAAATTGGTTTGATAAGATGCTTTGCAAAAGCTGCTATAGGTTAAGCGGTATTGGACCTGAACCTATACCCAATTAGAGCAACTTTTTAGAATCAACAATTTTTACGTAGCCTCAATACTCCGGAGATACTGCACCCATTTAGGCAATGAGAGGGCGAGTGAGCGTTCTGACTAAAATGATTCACTTTAGCTTACATGAAAAAGTTGTAGATTGGAAATTGGTGATTTTTCTTACTTCCTTGATATTAATGCTCACTATAGACCTTGTCGCATATTATAATGCATAATGGAAAACCAATGAAAGATTGATACTATCTTTTGGTACGTACAATACCCTAGCGTCAGGATATTTTATTTTTAGTTCTTTTCGCTTCCAGTGGCATAGACAGTTTAAAGGGTTAAATATTTTTTTGTTAAGTCAAATTATGCGACAACAGGCCGTACAGAAGAAAAAGAACAGAGCATCTTCAGACATAGCTAAAACTTATAATGAATTTAAGAGGTTCGGGGGCAAGCAGTATACAGGGATGAAGGTGGGCAGGAGTCACAAATGGTACTATGATAGTGGAGAATGGAAGGAGAAAAAGGTGACCCCAGACAAGTGGAAATTTTCTTACTCCGTTACTAAAAGAAGAGCTGGGCATGCTCCTAAGGGTTCGGGAGTACCGGTTGGTCGTATATTTTAGATTTCGAGTATAATTGGCAAAAGAGCCGACAAAGAGTAATAGAGCGCAACTGACAAATCACAGGGAAAACGTTTGATTCAGATCTTGGAAGAAATGGTTGCACAGTTAAAGCAAGACACCAAATTAATTGAATAAGAAAGTCCTTAATCTCTTTTAATAGCAAGGTGACTAACATTCTGGATATGGTAACGCATTTCTGAAGCAGATCTGACCGGTCTACTTTTCACTGTCTGTATGTATGTAATATCAGTTTCTCTAGGCGCTTTCAGTACCGCATTCCTGATTAATTGAGCCCATTGTATTAATGCCTTAAAGCATACCTTAGTTTTTGTTTAAACACCAAATTACGTGGCCTAGTCCTTAATCTATATCCGCAGCAAGGACAAGTAAGTGCTGGCCAATTCATGAATAATTCGCATACCTGACATCGTTTCTGGCCATTAAGGTACCGTGATGAATCGCCCACTAGCTTTATCGCTTTATGCCGCAAACAAATTCCCTTGCAAGTCATTTTCTGGTCCCAAGCATCAGCTTCTTAAAATTGCTAAACTGCTACGCATATAGTAACTTGTTTACAAAGTTTCTCACTTAAGTCATAAAATAATCACTAAGCTTTTATTTCAGATTATGATAAAGGCTATTTTGGTAATAAAGTGCGACAAATATTGGAAACGGCATTAGAACATTATAATCTGGTATAATAGACATGGTGATGTTCTTCTTAGCCCGCCGCACTTTCGTCTTTTTTGAAGAAAGTAATCTAAACACGGATTGTACCGACACCAGTCTCGGCACAAAATATCAATCGACGAGACACAGCACAACCAATGGCCTGCCAACTACCGATTAAACTGAATATCTATCTTATCTCACAAATTATCAAAGTATCTACTATATATCGGCTCTAGACAGACAAGCCTAAACACTAATAATGTTTGTTAACAATCTAAATGCTAGATTTGATTCAAAAGAACTTACTTCTAATGACGGTTTCCGCAATTCTTGTTTTGGGGTTTATTACCAGCTCACACTTGAATTCGTCTTTTGTGGTAGACGCTAAAAAAAGCCATAAACAGCAAACTGAAGATAAAGCACCTGACTTCGCAGCTATAGATGTAAACAGCTCTGCCAATTCCAACATGTCAAACATGAGTCTGCCGGCGGAATCTTCCTCTGGTGGCCCCGCGTTAGACAATAGTACATTTGCAGAAAATCCTGAAAATGTTACACCATCTGCAGAGAATGCTACTACTTCTGGACAGCCAGCCACCACGACCACAGAAGAAAATGTTACACCTTCTGCAGAGAATGCTACTACTTCTGGACAGCCAGCCACCACGACCAACAATGGTACTTCGGGGCAAAACATAACGACTACGAGCGCACCTCCGGTTGGTGGGGTAGATATTCTAAATTCTAATACCAATGCCTCGGCAGACCAAGCACTCCCTGCCGAACAGGAGCAAGCTGCAAGCAATGCAACGACTACAAATGCCACGTCTCCAGTAGCCACAGAAACTACTTCAGATACCCTAAATCAGACAACTGCTCCAGAAGATACTCTGGGTGCAAAGGTGTCTAATGAAACCGATACAGCTGCGTCGGCAGTGGCGGGCGTGTCCGCTAGTAATTCTAAAGTAGAAAATAACCAAGTTAGTAACGTTCAGAATGTCATTAACAATATCGCGGTCAGTGCTGCTCAAAGTGGAGGTAATTCTCAGAACATCGCCCAGCAAATTTCGAAGGAAATTATCGCAAATCCCAAGGGCCCAGTAGCCAACTCCATTAAGCAATTAGCAAATGAATTTTCACAGGGTAACCCAGACGAGGTAAATATAGCGGCAAATCAAATAGGAAGCCTAATTGCAAAGGGTAACAACATACAGCAGACCTTAGTACAGGTAACGAATAAGGTAGTTAATAATATAAAAAATATCAAGGCGACTGAAAATAATTTCGACAAAGTAATTATAAATCCGTCTTCTACCTCACAACAAAAATCAGAAATTACTCAGACCGTGAATGTAATAAAGAAAGGCAAACAAGAAGTTGACGTTCCCCGTATTCATATCAAATT
>DASWDL010000428.1:0-4204 GCA_036395315.1 Nitrososphaeraceae archaeon | reverse complement strand
GTTCCGCTAAAGATGTCTGTTGTATTAGTGGGCTGTTTTGGTTCTTGTCTATGATGTTGTGATATTTCATCTGTAGCCATAGGATTTCTTCTACCCTTTCCTTGAATTCGTGGATGTACTCAAACTGGCCTTCGCGCAGTGTCTTAAACCATTGATAAGATTCTTTCTTGATGTGCTGTCTAACATTGTAGATTTCTTTTCGAGTTATAGTCTTGTTAGTTTTTTCATAAATTTCTTTAATAATATTGGTGTCCGAAATTTTCTTTATCGATAGCGTGGCGACAACACGTTTTATCAGTGTTCTTTCGCCATTTGTAAACTTAGACATGCTCCTATTACCCACTTTTGGAAAATAAAGTTATGGACTTGAATATGTTAGGGCTGGAGGATGCCCAAAATCTCTGACATCATAGCCGGAACTCTTCAAAGTATTTACTACGAAATTTTTAAATTCCTCGTCAGGGTTCCAGGCACATTCATGGCCGGTTAATATTATGCTGTTAAATCTTCCAGTTGAAGGATGAACGGATACATCCCTCCCGCATTTGATGCATATTTGATCAATCTCCGTGGATCGCTCGTTGGGGTTCATGGAGTTGTTAGGTACCATGTTACCCAAATACATTTGTGAAAAAATAATCGATATTTTCTGAACTTGGGTAATCTTCACCCTGTTATGTTCAAGCAGGGTCTACATCCCAGGAGGAGATGCAAAGGTTAGTTTTGTTGATGTCCGTGATATTGCAGCAGTAGCAGCCAAGGTTCTTACGGCGCACGATGAAAGTGAAACGAGACATTTTGGCAAAGCTTATAATATTACCGGGCCGGAAGCGCTTACTTATTATCAAGCAGCTGAAATCCTATCGAACACAGCTGGCAAGAAAATTAATTATGTAAATATCCCGGAAGCAGATGCTCGACGAGGAATGAAAGATATGGGTATGAATGAATGGTTTATCAATATTGCACTGGAGCTGTTCGATAATTACAGAAAGGGATATGCGTCACAGGTATATGATGCTGTCGAATCGATAACAGGAAATAAGCCTATATCATTTTCTCAATTCACAATGGATTACGCTGGAGAGTTCAAATAACCAAAAACTGGCATGCAAATCATTCGCTATTCCTAATATCGGTTGGTTGGGCACCAAGTCGTCTAACCATTAAATGGTCTCGTTTTAGATCATTAGTTATTCAAATTTGATCTTAGAATTACCTCATGTTTTTTGCATAAAATACTATGGTCTTGACAAAAAAATTGAAAGGTCAGGTTCAAAAATTACAGAATCAAAGCTTACATGATGGTCCGACACATGGCACTATGTTCAGACTTAGCCTTCATAAGTCAAGAAAAATTTTCTGAGCACCTTATCTCTCTAAGTATAATCATTTATAAATAATCCACAAAGTTACCAATCCTTGCCTTGCACTAATAGTATTCATTAGTTTGAGCTTATCATATTGTTTATCTTTACCTCACCATTTTCGTTATGTAAGAACCCTTATTAGTAAGAAATTTCTTACTTTTTCATGGAAAGTGAATTACACTTCAAAAAGATCAAAGTTTCTCAGAAAGGGCAAATCGTAATACCAGCCGACATTCAGAGAAGAATGGGAATTAAGAAAGGCGACGAGCTTCTTCTCATAAGCAAAGGCAAAAAGATAGTATTGGAGAAACCAGATAGAATAGTAACGCAACTGAAAACTGAATTCAAGGATGTGGAGGCTTTTTCGGAGCTTTCCCTTAAGAAAATATGGCTCAACAGGAAAGACGACGTTTGGGACAAATACATGACCGAATAGCTTTGATATTATATTGCGTGAGGTGAAAGTATTTGATATTTCAAAGAGATGTTGTTTTAATATCCTTCCCTTTCTCGAATTTACGGGAGTCCAAGGTTCGGCCTGCCGTAGTTATGTCAAACGACGAATACAAAAAGAGCTTTGCGGACTTTATTGCCGTTCCACTTACTTCAAATATGAAAATAAAGAACAATACTCTGGTAATAACAACTGCAGAGCTGGAAAGTGGAAAACTGATTGTAAATAGTCAGGCAAAGGTTGACAAGATCTTTTCAGTAGAGCAATCACTAATACGAAAGAAAATTGGAAGAATAAAGAAAACAGTACACGAAGACCTCAAAAAGATTCTCTTGAAAATAATTGACTAATTTATAAACCGATGGAGCCCGCAGGCAAATGGAAATGTTCACTCGTGCTATGCATGGAGTAAGTGTCAGTTTCGCTATCATTTTGATTCTTCACTGTCTTGGCGAGTGAGTCCTTTTGTATTCTTATTGGATTGGTCGCATTTAATTTATCAATCGCCTCCCACCAAATGTCCATAGCCTACTGTTATTAGGGTTAGAAATATTGTTGATTTAAGCGAAAAAACCAAATAACGAAACAGGCTGTAAAGCTAATGGGCCAAGTTAGAGAGAATGGCTCCTCTGAGGGAAAGTTTCCCATGGCTCGGTGCTACAGCAATTTATGTTGCTTGCACTAAAGATAAACAGATTTACCGTAAGGAAATTGCAATAGCAGCAAACGTATCAGACTTAACTGGAAGAAATAGGGTAAGGGACCTGAAAGCAAAAAATCTAATCTAGCTGAACCCTGAAAAATAAAAAAATAATTGCTAGTCTATTTTTTGGAGCCACGGCTGCAGGTAAAATTAACAAAAAAATAAAAAAGATCTGATTTTTACTTTCACTTTTATTTTGAGGTCATTGTAGAATTAGACATCATTGTGGCATTTTCCATTTCTATCTGTCCTCTTATCTCTCCAGTAGGAAAGGTGCTAGTATGAACATTGACATAGGTCTCTCCTCGCTCCATTTTGTTTACGAAGCCTACGACGGGCGGCAGATCTGAGGAAGTAAGGTTACCTTCTATCAAGGTTCCATTTACCAGGCCCGTCGGAGTTTCAGAGTGGAAAAGTGTGACTATGGGATCACCAATCTGTCCGATTTTTCCATTATGTATGTGAGCTCCCATTATCTTGTCCAATCCTGATACATTTAATTTATACCAGATAGTGTTACCAGTTTGATTGAACCACGCCCAACCCCTTGCAACAGAAATGCTCGGCGGAACCTCTTTGTTTCCACTGAGCTGGGCTGTAAATGACGCCTTTTGTGCATAACCGCAATTCAACAGCACTGGCTCTAACCCTATAGAAAAGATAGTCACAAGTAAAGCGCCTAGGACTATAATCTGTTTCTGAGACACCATTTAATTTTATGCGCGAACCTTTCTTATAAGATAATCCTGGTGCCATTTGAAACGTTACGATTATAGTTCATGAAAACGAACAGTCTAAATTTCACGATCAAGGCGATAGCTGACGTCACCTTACTCAAATGGGTTGTGTGGATTCGTCGATCTTTTGGTGAGCCTATAGTTTATGCAGTACATATTCGAGGTCTACCCTCATCATTAGGCTCGGCGATCTCGGGGCATTCATGAAAGTATCGTCATACCAGGATTTTGATATCCTTTTAGGATGAATGCAAATAATGCGTTTCCCTCAAAATTATTCATTTAGTTAAAAAGTATTCATCCAGCTTAACTATCTTGACCTAACACATTTGGGTATGAATTTTTTTACAGAAATATCATCTATAAACAAATACCATGGACATAAAAAGGATAAATCATTTAAAGAAATCCAGTATCGGTCTAGAGAAGCTCCTTTTAAAGGGATTCCCCATTACGAGGAGATCGATAAGAAACCTTGGAGTACCTTTTCGAAAGGTAGCAGCAATATAGAATTATTTCCATCCCGTCCAACAAGAGGAAATTTACGCACCTCTGAAGTGCACTTTATTATCTGCAATAACTGTTCCTGGTGTGCCTCTCTTTTGAACCCCAAAGGGTCTTATTCCAAATGTCCCACGTGTCAAGAACCAAATATAGAATCTATCTTAGTTCTAGAGGATGAAAAATACAACTTGCATCAGATTCCGACTCACGAAGTCGAAATAGAGTTCTCGGGATAGGACAGGTCACGGACTGAAATGAATATCTCTAGCGCGGAAACTTCACTACAGGTAGAAACTGAAACGTGCGGCTGATGTGATTGATGTCTATATAAAACAATATTAATCTTCTACGATACCAAAGTGCATGAAAGGCAACATCGAGTATCCGCCAGGACCTTCTAACATCCTACCTTACACTATGGGACGCAAGTTCTTAC
>DASWDL010000427.1:0-5105 GCA_036395315.1 Nitrososphaeraceae archaeon | reverse complement strand
CATATCGAGCAGCAATTCTTGTTGCCCACTTTATAGCTTCTTTTTGTTTATATGGGAATATTTTTGCTTTACCTCTCAAGAAAACAAAGGAAAAGGGTGGTTTCTGGTCGTCAACACAAAGGCTTATCGAGTTATTACGCCAAATGTTTTGGGCCTTATATGAATCAGTTCCAGTCGTAAAGTAAATGTCACCAATCTTTCCATTGAGGTGTCGATCTTCTAAAACAAACCATATAGGTACAACATGAGAATTTCCATCTTTTCCGACCGTGGCCAGCTTCCCTGTGAACGTACCTTTCATTAGGAATCTCCGGATCTCCCTATTGGTCATTTCTGTCATTAAATGTCTGTACCCTACATGCAATTTAATGGATTTTGGGTCTAAAATGGAAAGTTATAACTAACAATATGGTCTTGTACGAGTTAGACTGTGTTGATCCTTAATTTCCAAATACGCTAACAGTATTATCGATACCTTTTACAAACAATAAATCTGATTCCGAATCGGATACTCGTTCTATCCACGTTACGTAAATGATTCCATTCAAAGATGCGGTTTTGGGAACAATTGAAGTCCCTGGTGAATTGCTTACATCCACTCTTGGGTTAAAGTCCATCCCTAAGTTAGTGCTCCTTTTCGGAAATATTTCGCTATTTACTTTAGAGGTGTCTTCCCAAGCAACTTGCACGTTCGGTCCGTCCTTTGAGAGTGATAGTTCCTTCGCTGATGCAAGGTTGCTACTCAGATTTCTTACATGAGTAAAACTTGAGCCACCGTTTGTACTGCGTTTGAATAGAACGTCAGAAGCGTCCTGACCGGCTTCATCAGTCCAAACTATATAAATCGTATTTCCACTTGAAGATATTAAAGGGTCGAACGAGTTACCAGGATTTTGACTAATATTTATGGTCTTACTAAACGTAGAACCCATGTTGGAACTTTTCTTAAAAAATATTTCCCGATTACCAGATTCGTCGCTTTGCCAGGCTACGTAAACATCGTTACCAGAAGCGCACCATAACAGATGAGACTCGAATTAGAGAGGGAGGGAGTAAAATTATAAACGAAATCTTCGTATTCTTTGGTCCGACTCTTCTGATCCGGAGAGTCGCATCCAACAAGAATTACCATCTCTGGTGGGCCTAACCGGTTGTCAATCGTGGTCCATCAGAGATTTAATTCCTTTCGTTTCTATCCTCAAGAAGAACCTTTCCCATAGACTATGGATACTACAATTAATCTAATTCTCGACCCACCTTCACAGTTTGGTCCTTCAAGGACTATAACTTTATTTTTTCGTAGAACTTATATCGCTCTTCCCGCAGATATGAAAAGTTAGGAATGCCATTCGGACATAACTCATCGGCCAGAGAAAGCAAGGGACCATGTAAATATTGTGGACACGATTACGAAGCCCATAAGCATGGCTTTCAGTATCGAGGCAAGTGTTTTAAAATAATTGGAGACACGGTGATAAAATGTGTCCGTGTCCAAATTACGGCTCGAAATGATACAATCACTGTATATATTTTATTGTCTTATTTTTGACGCCAGGTAACAGTGTCAGACCAGCCCCCATCGTATTGCTATAACCTACTCCCAAATAACGGGAATAGGTGCTATGGTAGTAAGAAAGCGTGCGAAGACCTAGACTGATTTTCGCAGCAGGGCCAAACGGATATAGAGCAGGCCCTAATTGCTATAAGGAACAGCATTAAGGAAATTCAGGTAGTATAAAATAGATTCAATTAGTTATTCTACTTTATGTCGATTCGGCACCTTGACTACGAAGCAGTTTTAGAAATCAACAAAGGACTGATAGAGCGATTTGGGGGCAAATTTTCTGTAATCATGGAAGGGAATCTTAGATACTGTATTGAAACTGTATTAGACATTGGCAATGATCACAAAAATGTCCTTGACAGGTGTATCGACAAGGCTGCCTTTTACATTCATTGTATTTCATTAGCTCATGGACTGTTAGATTGTAACAAAAGGACGGGATATCAATGCGGGGATATCTTTCTTCGAGCCAATGGTTTTCGATTAAAGGTAATAGAGACAGACGAAGTCGTTGATATGTTGAGGCAGGTTTCGACAAAGAAGGTTACAGTAAAATTTGTGGAAGATTGGGTTAGAAGACATATTAAACCAGTTTCTCCATAGATAGTTGGTGTTGGGCAGTGTCCAAAAGATCCGACCGTAATTCGATCCCATTAGATGAAGTAAAAAAACTTGCAGATGTGGCTTTAACTGAAAATACGAACATTATGGTAGCGCTCTCTGATTTTGACAAACGGGAGGAAGGCGTTATGAACGCTCAGCCCGTGGGACATTACTTCACCTTGAAACTAGTGACAGGTATGCTTGGAACATACAACACTACGGGTTCTGTCCAAGTAATAAGAGCAACACCAACCCCTCCATTGAAGACTGACTTTGTTAGGGCCGAGTAAATTTGTCCGGGAAGCCACAACTGGACTTCGACGTAATTAAAGAGCCATGGAACAAGTATCAGCTAATATCCGACGATGCAATATTGAAGACAAAATTGGTGATTACACGTATAAGAAAAAAAGTGCTTGGTGACAATAAAGGCGAATACGGTTTTGATATGCAGCCAATTGTAGTTGTCCTATCGGATGAAATAGGAGCGCCGGATTCTAAGAATTATACTGCCCAGGAGATTCAGGCGGCCATAGTAAAAGACGACCTTCGTTATGATACCGTTACAGAAGAGTGGAATGAATACGTGATTGATGATGGTTCTAGATTGAGAATAAAATCCACGGTAACACGAGTAGCAAAGACTTCTCTTTTCGACAACATGGGAACAAGACAGTATTATGTTGAATTCAATAATATCGCACAAGTAAAAATGCCTAGATTATGATAATCCAAAAAATAAAAAAGAATTTAGAGTTTACTCGACTCGTAAAGACTACCGACAGGCCAGATGCCTCGCCGTTTCTAGGCCCGTCGATTCTAAGCTGCTTTAGTTATAGGTTTTTTAAAGTCAAAGTCGTGCAGCCCATATCTCTTAGTTGTGTCCGTAAATGGCGTATTATTTTCCATAAAATTTGACCAAGTGGTCTGACATGTTCGACATTTGAATTCTCCTGGCGCTCTGTCCATTGCAACAATTCTTGTCATTACTATAACAACTAGCCATCCAAAAACAATTTTAGATTATGCAATTAGGCAAATCGAATAATTTCGTCGCTTTAGGGGAGAATAGTAACGTCCCAAACAGCAAAGGGAACAAGAATATTGGGGATACTATCCAAAGTCCTTCAAGGGAAACGTACACCTATGATGATTATGCCAAGGTCTTTGCGTATAGCCCACTAAATGATGCGGCTTCCAATAAAGATAAACAAAATGATGGGAGAGATAATCAATGATTCTAAATGGAAACAATTGTAATCTTAATTGCCAAATGTGTGGGCTAGATAGAAAAGATCCATCTTATTATGGAATTTCTAGGCCCAAATTATGTTTCTGTGATTGTCATAGTCTGTTTTCTCTAGGAATGCTGGAGGCCTTTTCAGTCGTGTTTCAGAAAGATGAAAAAGGGAGGCCAAAATGAGAACGGTTGGAAGTATGAAAGAAACAAAAAGTCAAATGACAGAAATTTTAGATAACTTGCCTAAACATATACGCAAAAATCTCACACCAAGTCACATAAGCAAGGACTTAGAAGTAACGCCTAAAGAAAGGTCTAGGGGCAATAAAAGGGCCAAGATTGATATCCTAAGGATAAAGTCCGATATCTTTACCCTTTCAGATAACCATACAGATCATGAAATCATGGAAATTCTAAGAATACCTAACCAGACCTACTACAGGCTGAAGGGAGAGCTCTACCAGGAGGCCAAGGAAATTTGGCAGCAGACCTATAAGGAAAGTATCGAATCCCGTATTTTGCATGTGATTAACAGCTTAAACTTAGCACTAAAGATTAGTAAGGAGATTGCTACTGATACTAACAATTCAGCTAAGGATAGACTTGATGCTTCAGAAAAGATGATAGAAAATGAATTAGGATTTCTGAAACTTCTAAGGGAGGTACATGATGATTATAATATTTCTCATGATGATGAAATGAGTAAGACACAACAACCACTAACAACACCACATCCATATGTTGATCCACCCTGGATAGAGGCCAACAAGAAGAGGGTAAAAAAACTTTCACAGGAACTAGAGCTCTTGACTAAAACTGAATCTGAATCGAAGAAGAATGCAGAGAGAGCCAATAAACTTAGACAGCAATTAGGGCTACGCCCAGTGAATAATTCATCCGGTTCCCTAAATAGTGCGCTACTTAACCTAAGTTATAGAATTGAACTCTAGAACTAAAACTGCTCTAGTGGTGTGCTTAGCCGTTTCAATATTCGCTGGATTTGGTCCGGGGTTCTCGCAGGCGCAGGCTGCGTTTAAGATACGATTTCCTACACAAGATAACCAAGTTAATCTGTGGGTTAATTGTCTAACAAATTCAAAAGGCTATATAATTTCCCTAAAATAGATCTCAATACTAATAATGAGTAACCAAGTTGGATCTCCTAGAAGTTGATGTAAACATCATATAATTCGTAGTGATTCATAGTTTCCAATAAGGGGTATATGGCATTCTATTTTCGTAGAGTGGTTTTATCTAGGATATAATACGATGCCATGTCCTTTTTCTATAGTCCTTTCTGATTAAAGATAATTAAATGAAATATAACTAGTAAGACCTTTTAGTTACTAATCAAATAAATTATGTAATGCATAAAGAACGACAACTGCTAATAATACCAAGTGTCATATTTGCACTAAGTCTTGCGGCATCCTTAGTCACTGTTCCTGTGCTGGCAGATAACGCACACTTCATTGGTACACCTACGATTAACAAGAACCCTAATGGCAGTCTCACCGCTACATTCAAGGCGGCTGGGCTAGGAAGCAGTCCGATTAGTATATTCCTATCATCTTCTGGCGGCAGTGCATCCGTACAGTGTGTAAACCCTGGACACAATAGTCCACCACCCAAGTCAGTTAACTTTGGACCATTGCAGGGTCAAACGGCGACTGTTACTCCACGCAACGGCCAGGTGAC
>DASWDL010000426.1:0-5053 GCA_036395315.1 Nitrososphaeraceae archaeon | reverse complement strand
CTGATTGTACATTACACTGATGACTGATACTAACCACAATATCGTCATCCCCGACTTAATTATTTTATGTCATAAAATTATCTGCCTGTCACTATACCTCATAAAACATTTAACCCGGTTTTTTGTTTTAGTTTAACCTATCACTTCAAGGCAACATTAGGAATTGCGGGAATTATTTTCTCACTTATCGCTCTAAATTTATGTCTATACTTCATTCCTCGAGGTCGCGTCCTAAGTCTATACCCACAACACGGACAGTATAGACCATCCCATCTAATGAATATGTCACACATTTGGCAACGCTTCTGGCCGTTGGCATATCGAAGTTTATTGGCTACTTTAATTGCCTTATGACGAATGCATATTCCCTTACAACTCATAATATCACTTTAGTTACAATAAATCAACATAACATAAAAGAATATTATTATCTAAAATTTTGTCTGCGTGATATGTAGTGCGTATTTGACACCGGTAACCTTTACTTTAACGTGCAAATTTTTTATAATGCCAAACTAGTTAGGCCCAAAGATATGAACCACCTAGACCCAAGAGATGACAAATATGTTAAAATATGCTATCGAGTGTCAATATCTCTAAAAAATTTTTGTATGTCCATGTCATGATAATCCCTTAAAATCGCTTTCTCCAAAGGAATTTTCATAACCATAGTTTGGAATTATTAAACTGTAACACGACCATTCCTTTAGTTGTTTCTTGTTAATGTTGTAACAAGTAGCATGGTATTTGACAGTAACATTTTCTAATTAACTTGCTATTAAATGCAGATAAGCCAAAAATCTCAGATTTAACCAATTGACGACCCTAAGCGTCCTAACGGCTGTGTTTTCATTGTTCACAATTATAATATTATTCTCCTTTCAAATTAAAGTGACTCTTGTCAATAGTGTTTCAGGGCAAGCCGTGCCGCTAATTCCATTGACCAGTTCCAACATTAAACTGAACACGGGGATCCCCAAATTTTATAAATGCATTGAGAACGAGATCCGGAATAGTAAAGACGTAAATGATAATCCCTATTTCAAGTCAGAGCCTACAAAGGCTGAGGTTTTCAAATGCTACGGTGAGATATTTGGTATTTCAAAAGGAAATGAGGTGAATTAAAAATTGGCCGCGATGACACGAAGTATGAAAGTCAACCCTAATTCAGTGAGAGTCTCTAAAAAAGATTTTGTACGTGGAAAAAAAGTGTCAATTATGAGCATTTTCGGAATTCTATTAGTTTGTTTACTTTTGAACCAGATAACTTTGGTCAACCCTGCTCATGCCTTGACACGTTACTATAATTGTTTAGCACGAGTTGCTAACAAGAATGCATCTTTGTCAATTTCAAATGTAGATGCTTGTTACGATATGATCTTTAAAGGGGCTTTAGATTATTATGGTATAAAACAAAATCCGATTCTCAATAGTCCTCTCGCGAATTCGCAAGATTCGTCAGAAAAAAATACCTCTAATTCCAGAATTACAAATGACCCTTCCCACGCTTTTGAAGAGAACCCTCATGTTTATGATGTTTTCCGTTAGGGAGAGTACGAACGTAAACATGAACCCTGAGCATAAACATACCTAGTCTAAGCAAATTGCCTTATTTTCAATGCCTTAATATTTCAGATATTTTCTGGTATAATACTAATATATTTCCATATAAGTGAAGTAAGTGTTTAGCAAGCCCTTCAAATCCTGCCGATATTTATATGCGATAGGAAGAAATTGATTCAGTCCAAATGCTGCTTATCCAAAAATCATGGCCTGTTTTTATCTACGCTATAACCATTTCTGCGGAATCGATTATAATAGAATTCTTGACATTATCCCTTCAATTGCCTCCCATCCTTTTATCTGCAACAAGTATAACGGTTGGAGGTCTAATGTTACTCTTGGTAAGATTTTTCTTATTGCAAAGAGAAAAGAAAGTGGCAATTAGAAGAGAAGTCGTAATTTTCTCTCAATCTACGAAGAATCTTATTCTTACCTCTCTTTCTCTTGCGGTGGGCGTATTCTCATGGTACGATTCCATCGGCAGAGTGGGCGCATCAAAAGAGATTATCCTGGCGGGACCTCTTGAAGTAGTACTGATTGTAATTTTGGCACGCATAATCTTGAAAGAAAAGTTGGATAAAATCTATGTCACTGGATGTACCGTAGCAATAACTGGATTTTTTATGGCTATATTGAGCAATATGAGCAGCATCGATACGCTGCAAAACCCGACAAGTGCAATCCTGTCCTTGGGAGATATTGAAGCGATTATCTCAGCATTTGGATTTGCAATAGCAGTCCTTTTCCTAACTAAGTTAGTTTCGGTGCATTCATCTATTGAAGTTGCAGGTGCGGCGCTTTTTCTCGCGGGGCTTATTATTTTTGGTTTTTTGATTTTATTTTACTTCTACGAAATTGTAGGGTCAATATCAGAACTATCAACATCAGAGATAGCAAAAACTTTAGGGATTTTGATACTTTTTTCAGTGCTACCTTTCATAGGCGCCTTGTCTTACGCTGTCGGACTAAGCAAAATAGGAGCTGCTCTTACAGGAACGATAGGAGCATCCAGTATTCTCATCACGTTGGCTGCTCAAATACTATTGAGGGAATATGGACTAATGAGCAGTTACTTGCCTGAAAATATCATTCTTGCGATATTGGGAGCCATTTTGGGGTTCATGGGTATATTAATAGTACACATGCATGATTATTATTTTTCCACCATCGACAAGAAAAGCTGACCCTATGATGATTTATGGACGAGGGTTCGAGGTCTAAACCAGCACGTACGACCATCCGGTTAAGTTGTCCTGAATTAGAGAAAAAATATCCAGGAGATGGTCTACGTCAGAAACATAAAACCAAGTAACAATGTTACCTAAATGCTAAAAACTCAATCTGAATAATTATGAATGCACCCTAGATAGTAACTAGGTGACAAGAGACGAGTGGAGGGAATTGCGATCTACCCCTTCCCTCCATTCGAGTACTATTCATCTTCATACTAACAAGCATGAAATAGCGGCGCTTAATTGTCGTCAGATACAAGTAGGATTAATCATTGGCTGACAAATCAGTTCTCTGGATATCATATACAGCGCATGCCATCTGGCTCTAACAATGCCTCATGATAAATCGTGATTATTTTGACATTTTATCATGATACACCCTTCTTACATTCATACAACACTGAAGGCACTACACTATACCCTTGACTAAATAGATAAATCCTATGATGCCAATGATAACATTCCTCGATAAAAAGCCTTATCGCTTATTTATCTAACTTGAGCACGGGTAGTATTAATAATATAACTATAACCCCTGAGATAAGCCAAGCTATGCTGTACCCAGCACGGTTCACTATGAAGGAAAATAGAAGAGGGATCCAAAAGGCCCCGAACAACGATAATCCATTTACGAAACTAACGGAGAGTGTCTGATATTGTGTTTGAAATTCATTGACATGTTTCGCTTTTGCATAAACTATTACAAAGCCAGCGGACAGAAAAAATCCAGACGTAATAATAAGTAAAATAATAATATGGAAGTAACTGAATGCAAGGCCTATCATACTTAGTCCTGATAGTATACCAGAAACAAGTAAAAGTTCCTTGGCGTTTCTCGATCGATCAAATATTCTTCCAAATAACGGAGAAGAAACAAGTCCAGTTATAAGACTCAAACTTCCAATGAAACCGGCCATTAACGGGTCTAACTTCAAATTCCGAATAAAGTAGAATATGGTAAATACTAAGATTAAACTCGCTCCTGCTTGAAATCCAAGAAGAGTAACTCCAAGTATGATAAGCGACCTATTAAACAAAGTTTTGGATATATCAGATAGCTTGAGTCTAAAGATAGGACTTTGTGTGTTATTGTCCTTTAGTAATGCCAACAGTAAAATCAAGGCGCTGATTAACCCCAGGCCTCCGCTCAATACTAAGCTAATCCTCCACCCTTCGATACTGGCTAAAGCGATCCAGCCGAAGAGCCCGATGATGCCCCCCAAAGCGTGCGCTGAATTCAGGAATCCAATGCCAAGTCCTTCGGACCCCTTTCCTAAATACTTGGAAATCAAAATGACACTGGGCCCAAAGAAACATGCCATTCCAATACCAACCACAAATCGAAGTATTGCCATCTGGATTGTGTTAGTACACAAAACTATCAAAATGGTGGCAGAAGACGCAAGTAATATTCCGAAAACTGCAATTTTTCGTGGATTATATTTTGCGGCGAGAATTCCTGCGGGTACCTGAAAGAGGCCTACTCCAACTAGAAAACTAGCGGTTATAAGTCCAAGGCCAGAAACATTTTCTTTGAAATCAATTGCAATAATGTAAAAGATGGATGCAACATTGAACCAATTTATAGTGTATACAATCCTGGCAAAGATCAAGGAAGAAACGGCTGCTGATAAAGTGCGATTCATTACTGTATTTCAACCTTTATTCTATAGGGTATCTCTTATTAATAGACACAACAGTACTAAAACGTAAAGCAACGATTTTTTATTTATTTTCGTTTATTTATAGGAACTCTATGTAGAACATTATTCTTGTTTAATTTCAAGAATACGATTTAATTTTGAATTGAATTGGGATCTAAATTGGCGAAATGCGTAAAGAGTATAAACTTATCATGAATGTTTTTAATGACTCGAAACCTTCCTTTCACAAATGACTAAATATGAAGATGTCGTAATGAGTAGAAGGTTCTAATATTGTGAGGAGGTTTGAATTGGTATAAACTACAATAAGCTAACGCCTGTAGAAAAGAAGGTTATTGAAGAGAAAGCAACGGAGCCTCCTTTCACTGGAGAATATGATGATTTTTATGAAGATGGAACTTTTATCTGTAGAAGATGCAATGCGCCCCTCTTTTCATCAAAAAACAAGTTCGACGCTGGCTGCGGGTGGCCTGCCTTCGATGATAGCTTCTCGAACGCTGTAACTAGTGTACCTGATCCCGATAGAATACGAACAGAAATAGAGTGCACAAATTGCGGCGGCCATTTAGGTCACGAGTTTGTCGGAGAGCATTT
>DASWDL010000425.1:0-2985 GCA_036395315.1 Nitrososphaeraceae archaeon | reverse complement strand
ACTTAGACGGACAAAATGCTATTGATAGGTTCTGCAATTTTTCTGAAGGGAAAGTTACCCTAGGACAGCTATCATATAGGTTCCTGGTTGAACAACATAAGGATGATTTGACAAGGGCACATGTATACTTCTACGTCTCTTCTAATAAGAAGGTAGAAAATAGGAGTAAATTTGGCATTGAAATTAAAGGTTCTGGAACATTACTATTTTGTTCCCCTTCAGTTCATAAGAATGGAAAGAGGTATGAATTCTTCAGGAACGAAGTTTTTACACCTGAAATTTCTGAGGAACTACTAGAACATGTAGAACGAATAGTTTCAGGAGAAACAGTCAGGGAGAAATTCCAATTACCCGATGAAGGTAAACTTAAGAAAGGTGTGAGACATAATACATTACTTTATCACGGTGCAAAACTAGCCAGTGACCTTTACAACAGTGCTGATGAAAATTTAATTTTTATGAATTTAATGCATATTAATAAAACAAAATTTGAAGAACCATATGACGAAAAAGAAGTTAAACGAATAGCAAGAGATACATTCAATTTCGTAGATGGTTAGCGCAAAGAAGAAGCAGATATTCTAAATTTTGTTGAGCGTTATGAAAATGAAAATGCCACAGTAAAGAAGGAGAAAGAGAATGACAAGCGAATTTTCCAAGTAAACAAGTATTCTGCAAGTGGTATGATGGACCTACATGAAAGTATAATACTAAATGGTATTCCCTTGTTCATATATTATGATACTGGGTTAGGTAGGGTAATAACAAGAAATGAAATTGAAGAAGCTACAAGGATATTGAAACCACCTAACTCAGAAGAATATATCCATATACCATATAAATTTGAAAACTTAGAAGAGATAAATGCAATAGTAATGCATCATGAATCGCAAATGCCTCTAATCACATAGGACTGTTGTTGCTGACTGTGGCTATCTTGTTCTGCTCGAGAGTTAAAGGACTACCCGCACCGATTACAACTAAATTGTCCTTGAGACATGAAGTATTTACGCATTAACCTATATCACTGTTAATTTGAAAACTGACTATTGTGATAAAAAGTGCGGATTTAGTGTCCGCATCCGACGTTAGAAATTTCTTTGGCCAAAATATTTAGTTCTCTTTTATCACCGAGCTTTCTTTCAACTTCCTTTTTTATTAGCTCTTTATGGTAATCTATACTAATGGGGATAAAGAAATCCACTTTCTTAACACCGAGATAAGATTCTACCTTTCTGACCACTGAATTCAGAGCAAATACATCCTTGCTAAAGAAAAGCCAATAAATCACATCTTCTTCACTGAGCATAGGAGAGTAAATGCAAAAAGAGTCCTTAAAATCCGAATAGCTCTTTTCAAATATCTTTCCATATGATCCTTTTTCGATATTGGCTGAGACAACAGACACGATGTATCCCCTTATAGCTGTAAAGTTAAATTGTAACGTGAACTCAAGTACATGATTTTCGATCAGCTTTTCAAGTCTTCTGGCAACTGTTTTCGATGACCTTGAGATTCTTTCGGCAATATCAGAAATTTCCATCCTGGGACGATCTAGGAGACATCTCATTATCTTAAAGTCAATATACGTGGGTTGTTCTCTAACATTTTGAAATGCAACGGTTTGGTTTTGTATCAGCATATCTTTACCAATCATATCAACGAGTAGTCCAATTTTTTCTTCAGCTTCTTTTCTGATAGCCAGTTTGAATGTTGAAATGTTACCAAGTATATGTCCTGTGTAAAGGATTTCTCCTAGCAAACTTAGATTGCGTCTGATTTGTTTTTCATCCGTGGTTTTGCTGGTAATCCTTAAAACTAAAATGTAAAACTTGCTGTAGCCAAACACTAGCGGATTCACTTTGACAATGAAACTATCTATTATACCGCTAGACTGCATTTTCTTAACCCTGGCCTTTACACTCTTTGCAGTCAGACCGATCTCGCTGCCTAAACTACTGTAAGATACCCTACAGTTTCTTGACAAAGTTTGGAGTATCTTCCCATCCAATTCGTCTAATGTAGTTCTTGTCAATTCCATATACTACTAATATCAGACATAAATAAAAGGATACTTCCAATATCGGGAGTAATGCTACCACCAGGGATAATTATAGGAACGGCATACTATCAGGCATGTCAACAAAAAATATGACAAAAGAACAAGAAAAAATAGCTGTAGTGACTGGAAGCTCCAGTGGAATAGGATTTGAAACATCGTTATTACTTGCAAAGAATGGATTTCGTACATATGCCACGGTAAGGAATCCAGACAAAGCCAAGGCAATAAGGAATATTTCTGACAAAGGAGAATTGCCTATTCGAGTGATCGAGTTGGATGTGAACAGCGACAAATCAGTGGATAATGCCATTGGTAGAATTTATGATGAAAGTAAGAGGATCGATGTACTAGTTAACAATGCTGGCTTTTCACTGATTGGAGCATTGGAGGACCTCTCAATGGATGAAATTAAGGCCCAGTTCGAGACAAATCTGTTCGGTGTCATAAGGGTAATGAAGGCAGTACTTCCTATTATGAGAAAACAACAAGGAGGAACAATAGTAAACGTAAGTTCAACGAGTGGCAAGGTTGGCTTTCCACTCTTTTCTGCATACAATGGTACGAAGTTTGCGCTTGAAGGTGTGTCTGAATCTATGCGTCTTGAAACCGACTTATTAGGCATTAAAATTCTACTCATAGAACCGGGTGCTATCAGAAGCAATTTCGCAAGTAATGCTATATTAGGAAAAAAGGCTTCGGAGCCCAGCTCACCATATGCACCACTAGTCGAGACATTCCAGAAAGCTGCGGGTCGTTTTAGCGATCAAAGTACTTCACCAGAAGAAGTGGCAAAAGTGATATTGAAAGCTGTGACAGTAGATAATCCTGACTTGAGATATCTGGTAGGAAAGGATGCAATACAAATGATTGAAGCAAAAAAAGGAATGTCAGATCAAGAATTTGAGGCTTATGTGAACCAATAT
>DASWDL010000424.1:0-2939 GCA_036395315.1 Nitrososphaeraceae archaeon | reverse complement strand
TCATTTCGTAGAACATTTTTTCTCTTGGAAGGAATCCGGTTGCCTTGAATTTTTCAGATGACTCTGCTTCCCACCCGATTATTGTCAAATTTCCAATGTCGTTATCCAAAAAAATATTGGTTAACCCAGAAATATCCCTGTTGGTAACCTGTTTATGTTTGCTGTCTCCTCCAGCATAAACGCAAGACAACTTGTCATGGGGTCGGGGTTCTCTAAACTCAATTGTTTCTGCTTCCAATGGATAGTTAGGTACTACAAATATCTCTTTTGTTCTTGCGTCGCATACCGTTCGCAGCTCCTGTGCAATTTGTTCTGAAACAGTTATTGTAGGTACTGAGGTAACTAGGTCTCTCTCCCACTTGGTCCAGTTCGAAATGCTTTGGCGAGAGATAAATGATAATTTCATACTTTGTATTGTTCTATCAAATCGAGAGTTTGTGTGCATGCTATTTTGAGATTTTATATTCTCGGCATTTACAAGCGAGAGCATTCTGAAGTACTCATGATCATCAAATACTACGGGAAGGCCGAGATCATGCGATACTTTTGCGGAACCAATATTGTGTGAATGTACAATCTCGGGTCTAACTCGTTTCACCAATTTTTCTATCTGCTTCTTCACGCGATCATAATAAAATGGAATGCCTATCAATGCAGCAGCTGTCCACTTAATTGGATATGTTTCTGAAAAAGTTGTAGAATGAGAATTGCTGTTCAGTCTTCCCCCAAAAAACACCTCATGGCCGTTCTTCTTTGCGGTCAATGCAGCTTTTTCTACCCTCCAATCAGGGAGTCCATCATCTGATAGGTGAAGTATTCTCATTCTATCTTCCTCTTGTCAGAGCAGAAAAGAGGCATAAACAAAATCCAAAGACGCATGCCGGATTGTCATTTCAGTTATTAGAATACACTGAAATATTAATTGAAGATAAAGATAAAATTTTTTAAATTAAATCAATGAATATTACATTTTTAAAAGAGATAGATATAACTGCAAATTAAATGAATAGTTTCACCTTCAAATTAGGAGCACAGGAAGCCTTATGAAAATTCTCATAACTGGCGCTGCAGGATTCTTGGGAAGCTATCTCTCTGAAAAATATGTACTCGATGAGCATCTAGTATACGGGGTTGATAATTTGATGAACGGGAACCTTAACAATATCCGCACTCTGCTGCACAAGAAGAATTTCAAGTTCATTCGGGGTGATATAACGTTGAATGAATTATACTCCAAACTACCAAATGATTTTGATGCCATAATCCATCTTGCTGCACAGATTCATGTTGATAGATCGATTGTGAATCCTGAAGAAACTTTCAAAATAAATCTTGGCGGGACACTGAAAATTTTGGAGTTTGCCAGAATGAATGATATCAACAAGATTTTGTTTTCATCAACAAGTGAAGTATATGGTTCTGCGGAATATGCTCCCATGGATGAGCGACATCCGTTATCCGCAAAACACCCATACGGAGTAAGCAAGATTGCTGCTGATAGATTATGTTATACTTATAATGAGACTTATGATCTCGGTGTAGACATAATTCGATGTTTCAACTTTTTTGGACCTAGGCAAAAAGATACCGGCTATGGAGGTGTGATAGCAATTTTCATAAACAGAGTTCTCCAAAATAAACCCCCTATTATTTATGGCGATGGTAGGCAAACAAGGGATTACATGTTTGTGAAGGACGCCGTATATGCGTATGATACTGTACTAAAGTCCAGGGGTAATCCAGGAAGAAATGGTATAAACTTTGGTAGTGGTAAAGAAGTATCAATAAACGAGATAGCCGACTTGGTAATAAAACATGGTGCGCAAGAAAATAAATTGCAACCAATTCATGTCGAACCCAGACCGGTTGAAGTCCAAAGACTTATTGCAGATATTTCAAAAGCAAAGAAGCTATTAGAATTCAGACCGAAGATACAATTTGATAAAGGTCTTGCTTTACTAATGGACTGGTATAAAAATTACAAGTCAGAGTTATGGCTGTACTAAAACTCATTAGAGTATGACAGATATTATAGTACTTGTCACTGGAAGTAACGGTTGCTGGGAGACATCTTTTATCAACCTGCCTAATGGATATTGGTATTGTAGTTGTTACCAGTGGTAATGGTCGAAAATCTAGAGTTTTCATGTACTAGTTAAGTTAAATTTTAGCCTGAGAATATTTGTAAAGTGTTATCTTACTGGAAGTAATAGATTATTATATTGTTACACTAATTCATTTGAATATGCGCATATTACACATTCTTGATGCAGCCGGTGTAGCGTGTATATATTCAAAATTTCAACAAACAAAGGGACATGAATCCAAGGTTATCTGGAACAAGGATGTTGGAGACAAATATGGAATTTATGACTACTATAAAGATTATATAATCAATGTGTCGCATGCGGAATTTACCGAAAGATGCGTTCGGGAAGGAAAAAATGCCGACGTAATTCATGTCCATGGATTCATAGACATACTATTCAAATTACACAAGAAATTCCACAAATCAAAGAAGATCATTTTGCACTATCATGGCACAGACATTCGTGGACTAAATAGACAAGTGCTTCCACATCGATCACGATTATCAGATACTGTAATTAGACTGAAGAGGTTATATAGGAAAAAGATTGGTCATTCAAAGGCTCAGAAATTAGCTGATGCAGTATGTGTATCTACTCCTGATTTGTTGCCATTGGTTAGAAATGGTATTCATATTCCGATTCCTATTGATATATTCCATTTTAAACCAGACAACAATTCAAGTGCAGAACTGAAAGAAGCATTTACTGTAAATTCAGAGGTGACAAACATACAGAGGGCTCTTGACTATTGTAAGAAGAATGGCATTAATCTCAATATTGAAGTATTTGATAGAACCAAAAATCCAATAATGTATAAGGACATTCCTAAGTTTATAAGAGGATACAAAA
>DASWDL010000423.1:0-7005 GCA_036395315.1 Nitrososphaeraceae archaeon | reverse complement strand
AGAGAGAATCGGCTGTAGCCTTGAACGTCACCTTTAATCTATGTCCAAATAAGTCTCTTTTACCTCTAAAATCTTCCACAGGCTCGAATCCTGAGACACCGATAGCGATGCCGGTCGTGCCAATTCTAGTGGGCATTAGTCGGCTGTCCGAAATGACGACTCCAACATTGATACCTAGTTTATGCAAGAAATTTGATCGAATTCGCTGCGCACTTTTGAAAGGGTCACGTGGATAAAGTATAATACTGTTCTTAGGTGCATTTGATTTATCTATACCTGCATTTGGAGCAATCATGCCGTCCTTGATAGTCAGTAAGAAACCTGGAATACCATTCACTACTACATCAGCTTCACGGAGTACCATTTCCACAATTCTTTCATCCATTTGAAACCTTTTTGCAAATTGGCGTGACTGTTTGCTGGGTTTGACATTGGTTAGTTTAACGACTGAGCCTTCAGAAACTGAGACAAATTTACTTGAAACCACAATTATATCGCCATCATAAAACCGAAATCCGGATTTAATTATAGTTTTGAATAAGTCGAATTTTCGATTTTTTCTTGCAATTTTGATTGGGAATACTTCCAAGAAGGTTAGGAGGGAATCTAACAATAATATCTGTATTGCATTATTGGGTTCTATCAAGTCTGTAGCGGGTATTATTGAAAGGTTTTAATGCTTCATTCAAGTCACAACCTCTATCAAGTGAATCTACTTGGGAATGACTGTTACTGAAAAAATAATTGCTCGCGCCGCATCAAAGTCATCGGTTGCACCTGGCGATGTGCTTTTTGTCAACGTAGATAAGCTAATGATGCACGATGTTTCTGGACCAGGAGTTATCAAAGTCTTTGAAGAGTGGGCAAAGAAAGGGGTTAATTTGGAAAGGGTTTGGAATCCTGATAGAGTTTGGGTAACCGAGGATCACTTTGTACCTTCAGCCGATAAGATCTCGGCTGATAATATCATAAAACTTACTAATTGGACTAAAAAATATGGTATAAAAAGGCATTACAAGTACGGGCTAGGACAGTACGGTATTTGTCATACGTTATCTCACGAGGAAGGAATAATTCTTCCCGGGGAAGTATATGTTGGAGGAGATTCCCATACCAATACTACTGGTGCTTTGGGAGCTTTTGCAATCGGGTTAGGACACACAGATATTGCATACACACTTATGCACGGCAATATTTGGATAAAAGTTCCCGAGACTATTCTATTCAAACTAGAGGGTCAAAAATCACCTTACCTGATGGCCAAAGATATTATCTTGAATGTCATTGGAGACATAGGCACTGACGGGGGCAATTACAAGAGCATGCAGTTTGCTGGCGAATCTGTTAAACAGTTGACGATGGACGAACGACTAACCCTCACTAATATGACAACTGAAGCAGGCGCCAAGAATGGAATTATCGAACCAGATTCGGTGACAGAAACTTACTTACGGGAGCGCACCCAAGATACCTATTCTCCATTAACTGGCGATATTGATGCGTCATTTGCCGATGAGATTACATACGAGATAGATCGTCTCGAACCTACAGTAGCAAAACCTTTTTCCCCTGGGAATATATCGGTAGCCAGAGAACTAGAATCTACTGAGATTGACAAAGCGTATATCGGGTCATGTACAGGTGCCAAACTGGATGACCTTAGAGCTGCAGCAGGAATAATGAAGGGAAAGAAGGTAAAAGTACGAACTGAAGTACTGCCAGCTGCTCAGTCCATATTTATGAAAGCAATGAAGGAAGGCCTGATCGATATATTCATGCAATGTGGGGCAGTTGTAGGTCCACCAACCTGCGGCGCCTGTTGTGGAGCTCATATGGGCGTTTTAGGAAAAAATGAAGTTTGTGTAAGTACTACAAATAGGAACTTTCCAGGGCGAATGGGCGATGTGGAATCAAAAACATATTTAGCCTCTCCTTTAGTGGTAGCAGCTTCTGCAATTACTGGAAAGATAACTGATCCGAGGGACTTGTAATAATGGCTGTAATGAGAGGTACAGTTCACAAATATGATAAAGACAACATAGATACTGACGTTATCCTTCCAGGCCCATATTTAAAAATCCATGATCATACAGAGCTTGCAAAACACGCCATGGAAGGAATTGACCGTAATTTTTCTCAGAAAGTTTCACAAGGAGATTTTCTATTAACTGGTGCTAATTTTGGTTGTGGTTCGAGCAGAGAACATGCTCCAATTGCGTTATCCTCGACGGGCATCAAAGCTGTTCTCGCCCCATCTTTTGCTCGTATCTTCTATAGGAATGCTGTCGACGGAGGTTATCTTCTTCCAATAGAAGTAGAGAAAGCGGCGGTAGAAAACATAACGGATAAACGCATTCTAGAACTTGACATTGACTCAAAAACTATTTTAGATACCCAAACTGGAAAAACGTTCACTATGAAACCTTTTCCACCATTGATTAAAAGAATTATTGAATGTGGTGGAATATTGCATTATAAACCATAAATAATGAGCAAAAGAAAAGGTTCTTTGCAAGAGATTATAAGTAAAGCAATTTATCACGAAGATATTTCCCTTTATACTGTTTGGTACAGGGACTTCGATAGAGTAGTGAGCGTCCCATTAAAGGAATTCTTAGAAGCTTCAAACAACATGGAGACAATTCCCCCTACTAGGATTATTGAGATAAAGAAAGTCCACGAAGTACTCTACCGAAAAGTAGGCTATCGCGGACCACCGTTGAATTAACGGTAGTAAAAAACTCTATCATTAGTAACGATTTGATCGAGAAGTGCGGTAGGTCAACAAATTCTATGATTGGTCAATTTACTGTAATATTTCACGTTAAAATTGCAATTTACAAGACTATGATTTGATAGTAGAACAACAGAATATTGATAATAATGTTTCTTACTTTGTTATTAGCAACTTTGTGACATTGTAGATATATGATGTTTAAAAACACAATTCTAGAACTAAATGAAGTCCAAATACATAGCTCTTTTGATAATCCTAGCGTCGACAACCATTATGACTTTAGGCATCGTTCCAGTTTCAGTTCACGCAGATAAATGCCACAAGAATGATAATGGAAACTGTAACAGCGTTGAAAAAGATCAAAAAGTGGACGCGAAGAATGACTGCAATATCAAAAACCATAATCATGGCAAAAGTCACGACAATACAAACACAAACTCTGAAGATGGTCTCACTTGTTCCACAGAAGCTGCTAACGAGAATGGTGTAGTTTCTGGTTTACTTGAATCAGACAATAATTCTTCTGAACAGCTAAGTGCTTCTAGTATTGGGAACGGGTCACAGTCATCAAACCAGACAGAAGTAGAATCTCAAGCTCCAACCGAAACATTCGCGCTACCTATGTGAAAATATAAAGGGAGAACGGACTAGTCAAACCCTCTTTTTTTATAAACACGAATATTTTCGTTCAGATAAGCTATAATGCCTTTACAATTCCATTATGTTATATTAGGAAAAGAGCTAGATTTACTAATCTGGTCCTATGATACGGCCCTTTAGCCTTGAAAATACCATCCTTCAGGCAGGAACTGTTTTTTGTATTTGTCTTCCCCTATACCCGTGGCGTACCTCCACACGTTAGATTGCGGACTAGAGTTCATGGATCTTTTTATCTTGTTCAATGCTAGAAGTTCAGTCTCCATCATGTAGGGCGCACAACTCGGCCCATATTTGCAGGAAAAAGCACATTGCGAATCAAGGGATAGATTATTTCTTGATTCAGAAATGACAGGATACGCTTTGCAGGCAAGTGGCCTCGAATCATATATTTTGCAAGGATATCCGCCATGTGGGGAGCGTCTCTGCGTTTTTACGTCAAGAAATGGGCAATAGTTTCCGTTTGCACGTTTTCCCATTAGCTGATAGGCCAGGATTTCTTCTGGCGCTTCTAGATTTTCCTTAGTACTAATTCCGACTCGAGGCAATATCCTAATTTTAGTTTTAAGGGCTTTTGCTTTTTTTTCAATAGTCCATTTTTCTTCAGGAAGTAGGAGGACCCCGATTTTTCCGTACTTTATGGATGGGAAGTATTGTCTGTAGATGCAACAATCTGAGCAACCTTCAAGACAGCCGAAGACTCTATTCATGAAAAAATTTTCTTACCCCGCTTATGGCCTCAAATACGGTGGTTTTCTCAGGGATTTCATTATACTGAAAGAAACCAACTCTATACACATGTTTAATTTTTTTTAATAGGCTTAAATTAAATGATGGTTCTGTGTTCTCCTTAGGTTTTGATTTGATTTTATTATATATTGCAAATCTAAGTATTACTTTAGAGTCGTAACGTTGTTTAAATTTCACATAGTTTGTGCTCATTGGAACACGTTTTATGAAGCCAGTATTATCTTTTAATAAAAGGCTAGAACCTTCATGAAACAATACCAGCCAGTACTGAGCGTCTTCTTCTACGAACATTAATTTGATTTGATCGTCTGCCCATCCATCAATTGTTTTATTCCATACGGCAGCCGCTAATCTACGATTACCGAATAGTAGTAACACATTCATATCAATATCGTGATATCTATACCCTACTCCGAGGAATTCTGTGTACCATTTATCGGGCCTTACGCTCATATTTTATTGACTGTTTCTTAATAGTACTTGTCTACTTCAATATATCCCTTGACAAGAGCGATTGAGCCTGATTAAGTCAGGAATTGTGTTTATGCCTTTATTGTTGAATTTAAGCCTCAGCGGGATAACAAGTAATTATTCATAATCGGCTGATTTAATTCGTTCTTCATTCTTTAAATGGTTTGGATGTAAAGTGCTATTGCTATCTACTGCCAATTTTTTTGTGATTAGGACTACTGTAAGTTGTTAAATATTAAGATAATTATATCAACTCTTTTCGACTGCTTCAATATGACACTGATGTCCTCTATGCTGTTTGTCAAGTTGATCCGCCTCTTCTTTGGAAATTGGAAACTGGCCAGTGTTCAAATAATCCTTTCCAGTCTTCTCCAAAATCACTTTCTTGCAGTCATCGCAAACTAGCTGCTGGATTATAGTTCCCATGGGAGATCTTTTCAACCATCTAATTTGTTGCGCTATATTTAAACGGTTTTTTAAGGGGTAGACTAATGCCTTGCTGATTAACTAGCTGGTATCAAATCAGAATACGTACCTAAGCTTCTTTTGCTTTCCACGATATAAGAAATAGGTAATTAGCACCAAAACACCTGCAAGTATTACCGTGATGATGTCTGAAAATGCGTTCTTATCATAAAATACCTTGCATGGGACTTCTCCTGTGGCGCAACCCAGACTAAAGAAGAAAATATTCCAGGAAGAATGTGCAACAACGGCAAACCAGCCCTTTCCGCTTATCCAGGTTCTAAAACTCAAAAAAATCGATGGGAGGACGAACAACCAGTTTGCATAGGCAAGACTATTGAGCTGGACTGTGGGGCCCAACAGATGCCACATTGCCCATAAGATTCCTCCAGCCATGACTACGATGTTATTACCGGTCGCGTAGAGGGGAATTCCAAAAAATAATGTTTCTTCCACAGGGCCAGCAAAAATGACTGAGATGACCGTAATCGGCTTTGCAGGCTCCTTGTAATCAGTTACTATGGATTGAATAAGAGAAGAACCCAAAATTAATAGCACTACGCCTACGGCGTGGTAAAATAGAACCATTATGACAAGATATCGAATTGAAGTCCTTCGGTATTTGGAGGTCCATCTTAACGGATGGATATCTTTTATTAAGTCCGCAACAAAAGAGTCCAAGGGCGCCTTTAACTATCGGGTGACCCAAGACAAAAACATAGCTATTGCCTAATAGTGACCAGTAGAACTCATTGATTTGGAGGCTCTTTACTATGTTTCTCTATATTCAAACTTAAGCGTCGAAAACTACCTAATAATTAAACTGGGTTAGCATTTTTATCCTTCAAGGTCTCTTGTAGTTTTGAAACAGAATCTATCGGCAAGAAGCAAGTCGAGTCCTTACAAACGTAAGCGTACTCTAAACCATTTCCCGTATCTAGATTGTTCCCCTTCCCCTTAAAGTATGAATATTTTTGAAGAGCCTCATGATCAGTTCCTTCGTCAATTCTTGCGGGGATAGAGTTTGGGATAAATTGTGAATAGAACCAATTTACCATCTCCGAACCAGTAGAAGATTTTTCATGAGGAGATTTATTAATTATGCAGACTTCGACAGGGGATCTTATGTGGAGGTAAAGTGCCGACAATAATTGTCCAAAACCAAACGGATTCTCAGTAGCAGGCCTAGATGATAATTTCATTAGCTTTACTGATTTATTCAAGAAGTCCTGTTCCTGAGTATAGTAATATAGCTTCAGAAGGTTCGACGCGGCGACAGAATTCCCGCTAGGTATAGCTAAATCGTAGTGGTTTTTTGTTCTTAGTATAAGTTTTTCGTGATCATCAGGGGTAAAGAAAAAATCGCCTTTGAGTGGATCCCAGAAATGATCTATCATCGCTTTCGTATAATCTATCGCCCTCTTCAAATAATTCGATTTTGATTCAACCGCAAAAAGATCTAGAAGGCCTTTAACGTAGAATGCATAGTCATCCAAATAGGCACTAATTTTAGATTTCCCATCCTTAAAGACTCTATACAACCTATTTTGGTCATATGTCATCCTGCTTTCTATGAATTCTACTGCCCGCTTTGCAGCTTCCAAGTATTTATTATCACCAGTTATTTTATACCCATCTACAAATCCTGAAATCATCAGTCCATTCCAAGATGCTAGTATTTTCTCGTCTCTTCCGGGTCTGGGTCTTTGCAATCTAATCCTATACAATTTCTTAACCGATTCGCGAATCTTCGTATTAAGTTCCTCTTCTGGTATGGAATATTTTCGACTCAAGCTGCTGATCGATGTTTGGATGCTTAGAATATTTTTCCCCTCGAAGTTTCCTCCTTGGGATATTCCAAAATACATGCAGAATGGCTCAAGGAGGTTAGGATCAATAGAATCACTGATTTCCTTAAAGGACCA
>DASWDL010000422.1:0-2224 GCA_036395315.1 Nitrososphaeraceae archaeon | reverse complement strand
CAACAAAATATTAAAAAGTTAAACGGTCATGTCCAATGCCCATTGGACTTGACCGTGTACGACTGAATTTATGTTGGAATAACGGCCTGGCTATGCACAAGCGGCAAATTCGCCTCAAGGAATTGTCAGGTGTGCATAGTGACAGGACCTAATACCGACATTGCGACTAAAGTTAATAACACGTTTGAAAAATACTTTTTAAAGAAATTTAGTGAACAAATATGGAAGGGTACTCCCTCTCGGACTCGTGCGTCGGTAGTTAAATGTCGTCTATTAATTACGATTTCTATATGCAGTCGTTGAAAGGTGCGGATCAATTAAAGGAAATATCTAAACGTCTACTTGACGAAATCCAAGATACTCAAAGACAAATATTTCCTGATCATGCGCCAACTTTCAATAACTCATTAAAAAATAAGATTAGACTAATGAGACAAATATTACGCTTAATGGATCGGTATCCAAATATGACGGCCAAGAGACTGTTATACCTTCTCGATTGTAAAATCGAAGGAGAAAAATTCCTTCTGGATTTTGCCAAGACTATTGATGTTACCGATGAACATTTTGACAATCTAGACAATTTGGAATGGATCCGGTTTGCTGTAAGGAAAGCAGGTAACGCAAAATGGGAAGATTAAACGCAATGCCTGCCTTGCTAAACATGTAAAATTATTGCCTGTCCCTCTTGGGGCTATGGGGAGAACCATATTACATGAATCCATGCCAGTGCAAGAAAGAGATGGAATAACTAAATTGAGTTATTAGAACCGGTATTGAAGGCCAGGCTACATCGACCACATTTGTAGACAATTAGACATCTTGCCGCTACTGTATATCACCCTCCTTAACTAATAATGGTTTAGCCCAGTCTCTAATACTACGGATTGTTACTCTAGGAATGCGGATCTGGACTTGCCTTTGCTACTTTAATTTTGGCTATCTAAGAGCTTGCCTTAGGATTTCCGCCAGTTATGTTAATCCTTTGAAAGGTTATGTTAGGCAAGGGCCTCTGAAAACGCTTATCTTTTGGCCAATGATGACAAATGCACTTAAATAAGGCCACCACCACAAATATTGCAACAACTTTGATAGTTGTAGCGTTACTGTTTGCGTTCTTGATAGTTATAATATTGAAATTTAATATGACGATTGAAATTATGGCTCCCTAACTTTCGAGATATTGGTGGGCCGCAGTTTGTAATTTGGAAAGTAATAGACGAATGAAGGGTTGCTCCTGCTCGACTGGTTAGGCTCAGGGAATTTAGACAACCGTACAGAATAGCATCTTTTGGTGGCAGAGAAAAATTTATCCTAGTCCACACCTTTCTCTTTTAATTCAATATCCTTAAGTTCTGATAATTTATGCTCCTTGAGTGACTCTACAGTATCGAACCTCTGTCCGCATATATCACAAACTAGAGTCTCTTCAGGAATTTCTGGAGGGTCGGAAGGATCAATCTTCATATATAATCATGACTGACCAATAAAGAATTAAAGCGTTACAAAGCCACTACTAATTATGCATAATGTGATAACTTATTACCTTCAAATCAATATTATTGAACTAATAAATGACTACCGATATACCTGAAGTCCCCAAAAATAATTACGAAGAGATGAAATGTAAACAATGCCTAAAGATTATAGGATGGGGTAGATGTATTTGCGATCGATGGGCAAAAGGTCTACTTGAAACGATCTGTGCTGAATGTTATCTACAGAAAATAGTACATAAGCAGGACGACAAGTAAGAACCATAAGATTGAATATGATGTTTTAGTGGCGAATGAGTATGCGAACTAGCTAGGCCATGCTCCAATATTTTCAAATGGGATAGGTAGTCCAATTAACTTGACTTGTAATCATCTTTTTTCAACAGTTGACTATGAAGTCTATCATACAACCTAATTGCATAGCTATCTTCTGCTATAAATATGATCTCTGAAGGAGTAATGAACGCAGAGTGAATACGAATGTCTGTATTATGCAAAATATTTGAAATTTCAGAAAGCAAGTTATTCAATGTACTTTCTTGCTGATCTTCAGAAAAATCAATACTGACTTTAGTAAATTTCTTTTCCTGAGCTTTAAAATGTTCTGAATACTTTTGCTCCAACTCTTCAAACAGGCGGTGATTTTCTGTATACAGCCTACAATTCTTTGATGTCTGAAAAAGACTAAAAGTTATATCGGTACTGCCCGAGAGTTTATCATAAATTTC
>DASWDL010000421.1:0-9415 GCA_036395315.1 Nitrososphaeraceae archaeon | reverse complement strand
AGCTTAGCATCAAGGTTGCTTAGAGGTTCGTCCATTAAGAAAACCTTTGGTTTTCTTACCAAGGCCCTTCCAAGGGCAACTCTTTGCATCTGGCCTCCACTCAGCTCTCTCGGCTTTCGATTAAAAAGATGGCCTATGTCTAGAAGAACAGCGATTTCTCTTATACTTTGATCTATTTTCTCCTTTTGTATTTTTCTCAGTTTCAGTGGAAATGCAATATTGTCATATACATTCATGTGAGGATAGAGAGAATAATTTTGGAATACCATGGCTACATCACGATCCTTTGGTGGGAGATCGTTTACTAGTCGATCGCCTATGTAGATTTCACCTTCTGTTGGATTTGTCAATCCTGCAATACATCTTAATACAGTGGTTTTTCCACAGCCTGAAGGTCCAAGAAGAACCATGAATTCCCCTGCCCCAATTTCAATTGAGAATTTTTCTAGTGCTATAATATCGCTATATTTCTTGGTAAGGTTTTTTATGCGAAGAGTTGTCATTATAATTAGCCGTTGCTACCGAAGCTGTTTTTGTTGTATATAATATTAGTCATATAGTGAAAAACCAGTAACAAACACCTAAAATATTGAAATAAATTGAAAGCCTTTTAGTGTATGAGCGGTACTTTATAAAACTTTTTTCGCTAGTAAAGTCTTGATCATAATTCAATTAATACCTTAATCTGTTTGTCTTTATAACCTCTGGCAGCTCCTGATAAACTTTATGGTATTATTAAGTCAAACTTGAGATCAAATTATACCACCTGTCAAAACAGATGCTATTGGTTACATTGGTTTAAAATACCCAGACGATATGAGTAAGATGGTATATACTGTTAATGCAGAAAATATTGGAAATGTAGACTGGTATTTACTTTTATTTAGAGGATAAAAATCATAACGATACTGTTGTACTAGAATTGTTAAAGGCAGAAAGCAAACACAAGTCTGATAATGCTAAAATAGTCAATATATCAACTGAAGGAAAAACTTCCGGAACGCTTTCTGTTGGAGGTGCTACAAAGAAAGGCCTTGAAGGGTTATTAAAAGGTAAATCTATAGAGGAACTTCATGAATTAATGGTTAATGGAAAATTACACATAAGCATTCATACCAGAGACTTCCCAAGCGGTGAAGTACGGTGAAATTCATTTGTGGGAATGCACAGACTGTTTCCAGATGATGCGGATATTAAGTGGACTGATTAATGTTATCCGATAATTGACATATATTAAAAGTTAATACTTTCCTTTGCCAATTAATTTCCGTGCCAGAAGTATTTAACAGCAATCAACGCTTCACCTGTTCACTTTGTGGAAGAATATTTCATACTCAACAAGCATTTGACTGGCACAAACAGGAGGATCACGATGAAGCACATAGTCCGCCAAGACGAGAAAGATAAGTTCATACTGAAATAAATTATTAGCTCAGAGAATTAGGTTGTATTGGACATAATTGTACTTGATTTATTCGTCAAGTTGCCCATTGGTGTTAAGGTGCTGCTATTCATGTTACCTGATTGATTTGAAGTTATGTTTAGTCCTAATACAAAACCAATAGTTGTGCCTACTGTCAATAACACCAAGAATAAAAATACTGTGATCAGTAGCTGATTCATTATATTATAATAATGATCATCGTTTTTATGTCTTCAATTTTTCAATAATGTAGTAAATTTTTTCTAGGTTTAAAAGTTCCAATTGGCTTTTGTCCCGCCATGAGAAATAGCTGATCTGAGGTTACTTTGTGCTTTATAGACCTGGCGGGTACACCAGCAACAATATCCTCATCTGGTACGTCACTTATTACTGACGCTCCTGAACCTATAATCACTTTTTTCCCAACTTTAATTTTGTGTTTTAAAGTACAATTAAGTCCTAGCCAACATGTATCGCCTATGCTCGTACTCCCACCAATTACAGTTCCAGCAGTTAGACTACAGTTCATTCCTATGTTCACATTATGTGCTACATGTACAAGTGCATCAATTTTAGTACCTTCATTTATGACAGTATCCTTAAGCGATCCGCGAGCTACAGAACAGTTAGTACTTATCTCAACATTATTCCCGATTATTACTTTACCAAAGTGTGGAAATGGTTCAAGTTCTAGATTATTATTTCTTTCATAGGCAAATCCGTCCTCACCGATGGATACACCTGATTGAATTATGCAGTCATCACCAATGACACAGTTCTTGAGGCTTACTCTGTCACCAATAACAGTATTCCTACCAATAGCGCAGTCATAGTCTATAGCTGTGAAGCTCCCTACACTACAATTTTCTCCTAAATTAGACAAATTAGACACAAAAGACAAAGGTGATATTCTGTGCTTATAATTGAAATTACTTCTGCGTAATATATTGGCTAAGTGCATAAATGTCAATCGTGGATTTTCTACTAGAACTAGAAGCTGCCCAGCTTTAGCGGATAAATATTCTCCTATTGTCCTATCACATAAAACTACCCCAGCTTTTGTCTTAGAAATCGTAGCCAAACCTTTATCACCCCGCTGAGAGCAAAAGGTAAGATCAAATGGAGTAGCTTCGTCAATTGGAGCAACATTCCTTACTCTTTTAATATTTCTCCTTGAACCTACAACCTGATAGCTTCCATCCATGTTTGATAGGACTGATTCAATGTTCAAACTGGATGAGGGAGCTACTACCTCACTGCCCAATCCAATCTACTTTTCTCTAACATTTCTTATAAGTGATTGCCTAGTGAGAATGTTCTAGAGCATGCTATAGCTTTATGCTAGAAAATGGAAACATGCAATTGAGATAGATGGCAGTACAAAGAGCAATCATACTTACTCTTTTCGAAAGATTCTAAATACTCCCCAAATTATTTGTCTCTATGAGGTATGACACTAGTTGCATTTATTGCATTATAGTCGTTGCTATTTATTTTGCAATTATTGCTACAAATTATATTGCTGGTGAAATTCATATTACAGTTTACGCACAACAGGGTTTGCAGAATAACTCGTTATCACAAAATAGTAATAACACATCAGATATTTCCAAAGAACATCTTGGTATTAATATGCGTGGTTACTACACAAGTATGCCTCAATCAAGAGATTTTAAATTTCAGTTTCCTGACAACTATTATGATTCGAGCTTCAGAGATATTGCTAAGAGTCAAGTTATCGATCATCTCAGATACAGATTCTATTGGGAGTCATACGTAAGAAATTCGAGTGCGTTTCTTAAGGAAATAGAAGATGTAGCAAATACAGCAGATAAGTTTGGTTTGAAAGTAATTTATGACAATCACCAGTTTCACACTTCTAGTTGGATGAATCCTAATCGTGGGACTGGTTTTCCAGCATATCTTTTTGCCGATACCAAACTTTATCCACAGGATAGCGGAGGGATGCCCAAATCTCCCGCAGCACAGACTTGGTGGACTAATTGGTGGAATAGGGCAATAAAAGGTACAAATGGTACAGACGGTTGGACACTGCAATTGGACTTTTTGAAAAAGATAGTTAGTACGGTTGATAAACACCCAAGTACACTAGGATATGAAATATTGAGTGAACCACAGGTTCACAGTGTAGATCAGTGGTCGAAAATAGGCAAATACAACTCATTCATGACTGATGAATTAAGAAAGCTTACGGATAAGGCCATTGTTTACAGCATGAATATTCCTATCGACCTAAAAAGTCCAATAAAAGTAAATGCCGAGAATCTGGCTAAGATGACTCCAGCTAAAAAAGAAAATGTTGTCTTCAAATTTTCATTGTATGGAATACCTTCTGATGGCTATCAAGGCGATAAGCTTGACTTATTTGAAAATACTAGCAAGTTATCAGGCATTCCCTTATACATTGGAGAATGGAATAACGTGAAGCGAGTTCCAACCTTTGAAAACGGTAAAACAGTTTGGACTATAGATGAAACCCTGAGCGACATAAATCAGGCTCAAGCCAACAAAATAGTAAATGAATTTAAGAGAATAGGAGTTTGGGGTGCAGCATTTTGGGAATGGAGTTTTGTTCCAAATGACACGCCAAACTTTAATCTTGCCAATGTTACCAGTGATAAAATAACAGGCAAGGAGATTATACAACCTACAAAATACTTTGGTATTGTAGAAAATGCTTACAACACAGTATTTAGGCAACCAACGAATAAGACTATCGTTCTACCAACTTAAATAGTATGAATAAAGTAATGTTGAATTCAATCATATTGATATTATATTCTCTTAATTCTAGTAAAAAATATAGGAATAGAAATTCTATCAGATTTATAAAGTATAAAGAATTGAATTTTTTAATGAGGCATACAAGGAATATTTACTTGTTTAGTCATAGGAGCTGCAATAGCATCAATTATTTTTGCCATGAACAGTTCATATGCACAAAATGAAAAATACAGGGCAAAGCTAGCCGCAGACAATGAATTTCCACCAGTGAATTCAACTGCTGAAGGCGTTACAAATTTTAAGACCAAAAATAATACTCTGGCTTGGAAAATGAATGTATCATGAATATCCAATGCTACAGGAGCTAATATCAATCTCGGGAAGAAAGGAGAAAAGGTGAAATAATTGTTGAGCTTTTAAAATCAAGCAAACATGGTTAGACTCCTGCTGGAATTATATTAAGAGGAAGTATTGAACCATTCAGTTTAACAGGATCGATGAAGGGAAAATCACTTACGGATCTAAAGACAGCAATGGCTAACGGAGATACATATGTAAATGTTCATACCAAGAATCATCCAGATGGAGAAATAAGAGGGCAGATTAAGCTTAAGGGTGCTAATATTACCTCTACAGCTACTGCCACGAATGCTACTGTATCAACCAATAGTACGACCTAAAGGATAACTCTTCTTTAATTTTTCAGAAAAGTTTGTTTGAGTAAAGAGTTAGAATTTAAAATCAAAAAACCGAAATAGTAGATTCAACCTAATAAACATCCCGTTGTCTAAGCAGATTATAGTTGTTGTCTCAATTCTTTCACTTTTAGTTTTGCTGACTGCAATTTCATATTTACAAAATGTATGGGGTAAATCGAGACAGATCGTGAGTCTAAAGCAAGGAGAGACAATGAGACTTGAGTTTGAGAGAGATCACCCGCGACCTGTAGAGTCAGTATCTCTGGTACTAAAGACAGTAGATAATAGCGATCCATTTGCGAATTATGATGTACCTCTAACAATAGAAGTGTTCGAAAAAAATCAGTTAGTTGGCAGTGAATCTTTCACTGCCGAAGTTGGTGCGGATTACAAGAAAGTTCATGTGGATGTTAACAATGACCCGATGATTAAAGGTAACTTCAAGATCGCAATTAGGTTTGACGTTCCGGAGTTTGGAAGCGATGACAATAGACTATTGATAAATGTTGATTCTGTTAAATTCAATGATGGTAAAGTGAATATGCATCAGCATGGTGACATAAAGTTAATTCCTGCAAGCTAACTACGGCTAATTTGATTAAGTTTATGGTATTGAAACATGTATTCTTTCCTTGTCTGTTGAAGGAGATCGTGACTCGTTCACACATTTATCGTGATGATTTTTAAGGACTGCAACACATATCAAATAATCTTCATAAGCCATTAATGTATTTCTTGGAAATTTGGCTTTTACTTTAACAGGATCGGGAGATGCTCTTTTCATCATCTCATCAAAGTCATATTTTTTCTCTTTTTTGAAACCATCACCATCTTCATGGGAGACTAATATCTTCCCAACTCCATCTCGGAATTGTTTATCTGTATAATCTATTGATACGACAATTTTTAATGGATGGGACTTGGCTTCTTCTTGGAACGGGTTGGACTTGGCGTGAACGACCGTTAAGGACATTAAGAGAATAGCACTAACAATAATACAGAATACGAATGTCCATGCCAAACCTAATTCTTACTAGAAATAGGAGGTTTAAATTCATATCATAATTCATGAACCAGAGTAATGATATATATCTTCCACTACAAATCCAATCTGGATATATAATTACAAAAGCGAACTCACCAGAATGTATGTCCCAAGTCCGATTAGAACAAAAGGAAATATGATGTGTCCTGTCTTATGAAGCCGTGTTGCAATAAGTGGATGACTGACCAAATAATAGGCTATGGCACACCACATGCCCTGTCATGACCATAAATATTATCGATATGAAAATGACTTCACCACCAGAGTTATACTTCAAAAAGCGGCGTATGGATCCCAATATTATCACCACCATTTGAGAAAGTAACAGCAGCGACAGTTAGCATTGATAGATGATAATGCCATTTACCAATCTGTTCACTGGTGTGTTCGGCTATGGAATCATCGTGTTTTCTTAATTGTATTAATCTGATAATTCCTATTAAAATTGGCACTAAACCTAATAGTCCAATAATGAATTGTGGTACTACTAATGCAAGTAGCGAACCCAAGGTACTGATTACAACCAGCGATCCAATTCCTAAATATTGACCTATAACAACATGACTCGCATTAAATTTGGGATTAGAAAAGAATAGCATTAACACAAATAAATCGTCAATGTTGGTTGCAACAAATGCTGAAACTCCAATACCAGCAAGAGAGAAAAAATCTATCATGGTAATAAAACTTTAGTCAATCGATCAATGTAATTGACATAATTTGTTATCCTAGCCACAACTTGCACCATTATCGTAACCAGAGAAAGAATCAATATAAAATAGACGTTAGCACAATTACCACTTAAATTATTCAAGTTGTCATTCAGTGCGTTTGATATGAAATCCATATATGAATTAATTTTTAACTCTCTTGATGGGCATGACTGTGGGTTATAGAATTTGCCACCCAAGAGGATTGTTATGCCAACCATGATGGCTTACGACAATATTAAAATAATGAGAGAAGATAAACTGATAGACCACCAAAATTATTTGATTTCAACGAACAACTTGGGTAGTCTACCAGTTGGTTGTGATTCAGTAAGTCAAAGATAGAATATAAATTAATATGACATTCCCAATTTTTATCTGAGAGTAAATTCACTAATCTTGGCAGTGAACAATTATATTCTAATGACCTTATCTCCATGGTACTCCATCAGTTCGTTTGACTCTTCTTCAGTAAATATACTTCTAAAGTCATTTTTGTGGTATAAGCATAATTCTTTCCACTTTTCAACTTTGAGATCTTTATGCAATGTTTTTTCATATTCCAATAGTTCAGAGGTTTTCTTAATGTGATGGAATACAGACATGTCTGCAATTACTAATAAAGTCTTATCTTCAAACTGATTACCAATTTCTTAGCCAGCTCTCTCAACCGCTCTATATCTGGCACTTCAAAAAATGGATTATCAATAACCTTGACTATATCTAAAATAATAATTGATCCTTTCTGTTCATGTTCCTTGACCTTAATGCCCTTTGAATTAAGAACGCGGCTAACATTGTCTGTTGTATCATAATAATAAAGAACCATAACCACAGAATTAGGTTGTTCTTCCATTTGTCTTTTTATGTAACTATCATAAATATTTCTCTTCGCTTCTATATCAGAATATAATATAAGGTAATGATGACCTATTGGCACATGCAACAAATTTTCTACAATTCCATCTTCATTAGGTCGCTTGTTATTTTTAGGATAGGGATCTGTAGAATTGGTATATCCCGTATCAATATCATTTACGAGACTACTCGTAGCAAATAGTGTTCAACATGCAATTTAAGGGTGTTAACCGTCTATCAAATCTTATCTATCTTTTGAATTTCAACTGTTTTTAGGCTAGTTTCAACTTAGTCAACTAATCTCACCATAGAGACTGGCTTCTGCAAAAATTTATCGACGCATTGACACTTGTGGAATATTTCGTCTCTTACTTCGAATGCGCTAACCAGTATCCGTACAACACTAGGATTGATTTCTTTTATTCTTTCCAGCATTTGTATTCCATTTATCTCTGGCATACGGTAATCTGAAACTACGACTTTATAATTATGGGAGTTCAACCTAAAATGCTCTAAGGCTAAACTCGGCTCAGAGAAAGCAAAAACCTCCACGCCATCAATCTGACTCAAGGCATCACGAAAGAGAAATGCTATATCGATCTCATCGTCAACTACAGCTACATACATTAGCAAGTGACTATTTTGCTCCAATGTTGCGCCGATTAGTATGGATTAAAAATATTTAAATTTTTTATCGAGTTCTGCGCTTTTTTGTCTATCAAAAAACTCTAAAGTAACCTCATTTTGAAGCCTAATTATAAAATTAAATATCAGATTTTTATTCTTTTACTATGCCAAGTATCACATGTGTGAGTTTTTTGGTACCAGAGGCTAAGCAAATCCTTAAATAAATCTGGATAAATTCCTGCTTCTATTTATTTAATTCTCCTCCCTTCACTTCACGTTCTAGACATCCCTTCAACAGTTCTAGATGCCTTTGCTATCTTGTTTAAGCGTGTTCCATATTTTAACTAATACACTCTTATTTTCCGTTTGTGAGTCTTGAATCTATTCGAAGTCCGCTGGCACTGATCTTTTTGCCTTCAAATCTGTGCGCATTGATTGAATAAAGATCAATATCAGAGATGAAGTACAAATTTGGTTTATAGTAGTAAATACTTAAAAGCATAAAACTCTCAAGGTATGCTATGAACCAAAATGAGTCCTTTAATGCATTTTTTTCTTATACAAAAAGTAACTTTGCTTTCTTCATATTACATAACCCGAAGCTCGTGTGCTTGTTTGGTTTAGGGTTTGCGCTCCTCGTTTCGCCCAGTCTGACGACGTTTATGATCGCTCAGGCACAGCAAGGCAAACAAGTTACACTAACTACCATAGTCGCGGAACCAAAGGACCGTTGGGATGCCTTATTCGCAAATGCGCTAATTAAATTAAGGGAGCGACATCCTGATATGACTATAAACATTGATACTAGAGTGTTACCATATGCAGATACTAGGAAACAGATTCTGACTTCAATGGCTGGAAAAACACCAATAGATTTAGTTTCGGTAGATCAAATTTGGCTTGGAGAATTTGCCCAAGGAGGGTTTCTTTCGGATTTAACAAATCTGACAAAGACATGGAATAGATCATCTGATTGGTACCCTGGAAACTGGGACGGAGGCAAGTACAACGACAAGGTTTACGGGATTTGGGCTTGGACTGACGTAAGGGCGATGTGGTACTGGAAGGATCTCATGAATCAATCAGGGATAAACCCTGACTCTTTGAAGACATGGAATGGGTATATCGCGTCAGCACAGAAGATGGATACAACACTTAAAGGGAAGGGGATTCAAGCGATGCATCTTGTGGGAGCTAGTCACTCTCCAGATATGTGGTATCCGTATCTATGGATGCTCGGAGGCAAAATAGTAGATCAAAAAAGTAATCATCCTCAAAAGGGGACGTACTGGTTTCCAGCCTACAATAG
>DASWDL010000420.1:0-2371 GCA_036395315.1 Nitrososphaeraceae archaeon | reverse complement strand
CTCTATGAGTTTTCCTTTATTGTAATACTCAGAATTATCCCAGTTGTATTTAAAGAAATCAACGCACCAATCATGGAATTGTCCATTATCAGGATTGGTATCATCACTATAAAACATAGTTCGCAGGTCAGTTTCTCCTTCAACATATGGAAACATAACAGCGCCCTCTTTGTCAGTGACTATAACGGCTGCACTAATCTTCTTCACCATTCGTCCATTTATAAGTCCCTGATGCATCAGCTTGATGTAATTGCTATCCTTCACAAGTTCGTGACTTACTTTTGGAACTATCGCCTTTTCAGGTAAGATGTAATTAAATGTAATAGTTTGAGATCTTATTTTGGAAATAATTGCTTCTACTAGCTCTAATGAGACCTCGGGCAGCATACCGTAAATATATTCTTCGGATTGGCTGTACATTTCCTTAATGGATTCGATTACAGCAACATACCCCTTGACGAATTTGCTATTATTCAATTCTCCTATTCGGTGTATGAATTTGTCTGGAATTTTTTCAAAATTGTGATTGGAAAAATATTCCTTATTTCTTGACAAGAAGTCTATAGATGGAATCTGTCTAACAATCACGCTTCCAAATGTAGTTAGTGAATATTCTCCATGTGAGTTTTTTTCTACGAGACCTTCACTTAGAAGGCTATCGAGATTTCGCTTAACATCCTGCATCCTGTCTCCTAGCTCCTTAGATATAGATGCCATCTTGCCTATCCTTGAATCTAGAAAGAGCATTATTTCAAGCCTGTCCGAGTTCGCGAGCTGACGATATGTCTCTTCGGCCTCGTCAAAAAACGATGTTGAACTATTTATGCTCACATCGGCTTCAATCACAATAAACTATTAGAATATTACCTTTTCAATATTAAAAAAAATACTGTTCTCAGTCTAGGTCAAATAGAAACAGATAGGACTTTTAGAAGCAGGTTTACGTTCTCAAAAGAGTAGAATACTAACCGTTTGTTTTAAGTGAATATTTGATCGAAAGAAATATTGGTGCTTCCGTATTAACTATCCAACTCTAATATTTCACTTTAACACAGTATATTGTAGAGTAATAGTTTAATTTGACTTAAAATTCGTAGAATTTCACGGCTTGATCACTTGTTGCCCGGTAACTGCGGGAGACGCGAAGGCAATGAGCCTGGTAACGATCTCCCGTATAAGGAATCCTGTTGTAATGCCGATGGCGGCCAATGTGTAATCTGCTGTTGTGCCGCCTTGAAATAGAACAAACCATATTGCAATTGCTAGTAAGGGTGCTAAGAATATTAGGGCCATCTCTTGAAGTGATTTCTTAAATAACTCTAGATTCTTGTCATCTTTTTCTGTTACTGACTTTTTAGGACTAATAGGACCAACTACTGCTTGAGCGATGTTTATCAAAACCGTATCTGAGAAAGCTGAAGAGCTTTCAGTATCATCAGTTGCTTTTGCTTTGATTGCATGGGTACCATCACTTAGGGTGGTAGTCCTAACGCTCCAGACACCTTTCTTATCTGCTTTAGTGGTACCAACTGGATTGTTCCCGTCGAAGACAATAACCGTAACGGACGGATCTGAGGTTCCACTGATCTCAGGATTTTTATCCTTTATATCCGAACCATTTGTGGGATCTGTAATAACAGGGGCGGATAGTTGTCGCCTCCATCCATTGTATATTTCGAATAGATATCTGATATAGCCTCCAGCGATTCCGAATACCAGGATATAAATCGGAACTTGAATTCCCGAGCTGAAGCCGTTGTCAGCCCATCCACCAACATTTATTACCCATTGTATATTGGCGGTCCCATTTACAAGTATTTCTTTTTTCACCAGTCCAAGTGGCGAACCCTTTCCTACCTGAATATCTACGAGCAAGAATGCGACAATGGGAGTAAGAACAGTGGCAGAAATTAAAAAGAACACTGCTATCTCCTTCGATTGCATCCCAGCCTTAAAATACTCCAGCCTTGACTTTTTTTCAGGTTTCTCCTCAGGCTTCTTCTCAGAGCTTTTCATGGGCCACCACACGGCGATTATAAACAGAATAAACCATAATGCGCCCATATAAAGTGCAATATTTGTGGATGTCAGAAAACTGTTTCTTATTTCAATAGAAGTTGAACCAGATGTTGAGCTACCATTTACAACCGCCGTCGCATTAATTTCATATAGTCTTCCAGAGGGAACATCTTCATTTTTTAACTTCGAAAATAAAGAAAAAGTACCCATCGCAGAATAATCAGGTTCGCTTATTCTAAGCGAGTTGTCGCTGTAAGTTCCTTCTGTACTTGTAATCACCGTTATATCATATACGGGATGGCTTGCATTTCCTTTAGGAAATACGATTATACTTACTGGTACTTTGGAAACA
>DASWDL010000419.1:0-15150 GCA_036395315.1 Nitrososphaeraceae archaeon | reverse complement strand
ATCTTTTCCTATATTGTGCATTCAGTGAAGTGGGCAAAAATAATCCATCTGATTTAGTAATTACAAAATCGTTTGATGTAATACCGTCGGACAAAATGGCAACGAAGCAGTTCGAATTCTCAACATATTTACTAACTAATCTATTAGTCAAATCCACCAAGATGTTCCGTCTCAAACCGTGTCGAATATAAGTCTAATTCATATATACATCACGATACCACAAAATCATGACCCAAAAAGGTACTATTATTACGACGCACGGAAAGGTAACTATTGAGCTGTTCCCCGAGGTAGCACCTAAGACCGTTGCAAACTTCCTCAAACTTGCTAACTCTGGTTTTTACGATCATATACTATTCCATCGAATAGTGCCAGGATTCGTGATACAAGGAGGAGACCCTCACACCAGGGATCCCGGGAAAAGGGAGCTCTGGGGTACTGGAGGTCCAGGATGGAATTTAGATGCAGAATTCAGTGACTTGAAGCATTCCAGAGGTACTATATCTATGGCTAGATCACACGATCCAAATAGTGCGGGTTCGCAATTTTTTATTGTTTTAAAGGACTCGTACTTTTTAGATCGTCAATACACTATATTTGGAAAAGTAGTCGAAGGCATGGGTATTGTGGACAAAATTGCTTCAATAAATACTGACTCCAATGATGCACCCCAGAATATTGCAGACGCAGAGATAATTGGGGTCGAAAGTGGCGAATGATCTTTAGTTCATAATTCAAAATTAGTCTATATTGCACCTATGAGACACACCATCGAATTTATTGTTCCTTTATTAGCCTATTTTTCAATTGAAGATCCTACTAGCTCAGAAACATGCTCTAAAATCTTAATATGGTGTTCTTCGTCTACCATAATACTCTTCAAAAATGATTTCGTCTCGACGTCGTCGGCCAATTCCAAGCATTTCACAAGAATTTCCCTTGACCCCTTTTCATCCTGGATAGATTCGGAGAGCCCCTTCCGCGTCAAAGGGAAACTGCTCGTAGCTCCTTCTATGTCTGCCATAATGCTGGATATGTATTCTATATGTCTCAATCCATCATTTAAAAGGCTGTAGATGTAATTTTTTATCAAGGAATTGCTGATACTGCTTAGAACTGACATATAGTGATTCATTTCCTTTAATTCTGCTTCGTATTGAGATTTTAACAATGAATATAGCTTCTGTTTCTTTTCAAGTGAGGAAAAATCAGGTTTCAATATAAAGGTGATTCTAAATATGTATAATAAAATTTTCCTTAAGAGTAGTATGATTCCGTTGGGTGGGATACCTGATTTGTAGTTTAGATTTAGGTCACGCACGATAGCGTTGGACCACCTTTGTTGGGCCTGCTTTCGAATGACTTCAATGATTTTTTATGATATAAAAATAAGCGTGCGTTTTTCAGGTCCTAGCGTTAAATACCCAAGTAATAGTGTAGTTGAAGTTATTAAGATAATATCAATTGTGTTAGCAAAATTAATGCCCACAGCTATGCTAATGCGGGAGATGGGATTTGAACCCACGAACCCCTAAGGGATAAGAGCCTCAGTCTTACGCCGTTGACCATGCTGGGCGACTCCCGCACAATTGTAGCGACTGACTCGCCGCTAATTTGAATATTACTTGTAATTTTTTGCATCTATGAACATAAAACAAAGTTGGCATCAAACAGATTGTATTATATTATGGTATTTACGTAACAAATATCTAACAGAAAATGCTAGTTCCAGTAAGGTGCTTCACTTGCGGAAATGTAGTTGCGGATAAGTTCTTGGAATTTTCAAGCGGCGTAAAGTCAGGTGAAGACCCTGCCCAAATAATGGACACAATTGGTCTAAAAAAATATTGTTGTAGAAGAATGTTCCTCTCTTGCGTGGAAACAATTTATCAAGTGATCCCTTATTACGAAGCCTTAAGACGAAGAATGTCAGAAATCCAATCAGAAATAGACTAAAGTGTTATGTCCGTAATAACTTCAGTAAAGGGTCGCCTTGTGTTTAACAGTAGGGGTAGCAAGTCGGTCGAGATTGATGTTATTACAGATAACCAGTTCATTGGAAGAGCATCCTCGCCTTCAGGTGCAAGTGTAGGTAGTCATGAGGTCGTGAGCTTCGCAAAGAACGACCCAGAATTATCACTAAAATTATTTAATTCATATAGCAGAAAATTCATCGGTTTAGATGCTAAGGACCCGAAAACAATTTTCGACGTCTTAAGGTCTATAGACACTACAGAAACCTACGAAAAAATTGGTGGCGCTGTAGCTTATTCTTTGAGTATAGCGGCGATCGAAGCAGCGTCAAAGTCAGAGAATTTACCCATGTTCAGGCTACTTAACCCTAATGGACCTTACCAGTTCCCTTTTCCACTAGGCAACGTTCTGGGTGGAGGTGCACATGCTGGTCCAGGGACACCGGATATTCAAGAAATTCTTGTCTGCCCGCTTGGTGCAAACTCTATCTTCAACGCATTAGAAATGAACTTTAAGATCCATGGCGAAGTAAAGAAGGCTATCGAACGGGTTGATAAGAAATTCACGTATGGTAGAGGGGACGAGGGAGCATGGGCACCAAGTTTGAATAATGATCAGGCTTTGACGCTTGTGGCAGACGCCATCGATAAGGCGGGCCTTCGGTTGGGCAAAGATATAGCGCTTGGCATTGATTTTGCTGCCTCATCGCTGTGGGATAAAACAGGTAAGACTTATAATTATCGAAGACAAGGAATATCACGTACCGCTGAAGAACAGATTCAATTCGTACTGGAGTTAATTAAGAAATATGATTTGGTTTACGTTGAAGATCCTCTTCACGAAGATGACTTTGAAGGTATCGCAAAAGTTACCAAAACTGCAGAGTGTATTGTTGCCGGTGACGATATGCTTGTTACAAGCGCTAAAAGACTTGAAATAGCCGCGGCGTCAGGAGCTTGCAATGGTGCCATTCTTAAGGTTAATCAAGCAGGTAGCTTGTACGAAGCTTTGAATTTCTCACGAGAATGCAAAGCTAGAAGAATGAGCATAATAACTTCACACAGGTCAGGAGAATCTATTGACCCCCACATTTCTCATATTGCTATAGCTACATCTTCCAAAATGATCAAGACGGGCATACTAGGAGGAGAAAGAATTGCGAAATTGAATGAACTTGTGCGTTTATCGGAGTATGGTTTAATAGAAGGTTTGGCAGAACTGTCCAATACTTAGAATTGGAAAAAGAGAATCAAAGTAAAGATGCTAATTCGCCTCCCGAAAGCGAAATAAATCTTGGAGGTACGAAAGTTGACGATAATCTCTCAAATGATAGTACTGTTTTTTCTACAGAACAAGACCTAGGCGAGGCCCGTCATGAAGGGGATAATCTAGAAAAGATGATATTGTCAACAGGAATCAGGGTTGGTACACCTGTTAAAACAAAATTCATGACTCCATTTATAGTTCGGGCAAATCCTGAAGGGCTTTACATTCTTGATATCAGCAAGACACTCTCTAGGATAGACGTTGCTGCAAAATTTATTGGTAGAGCAGACATAGCACGAGTAGCTATTACATCAGCAAGAGAATATGGAAAGACTCCCGTTCAAAAATTTTGCGAACTTACTGGAGCTACAAGAATTTTGGGACGATTCATGCCGGGAACATTTACTAATCCATCGCTACCTGACTACATGGAGCCGGAGATTGTAGTAGTGACCGACCCTCAGGCTGATCAGCAGGCAGTCATTGAAGCGACTAGAGCTGGTGTACCAGTTATTGCAGTATCAAACAGCGATAATGTTACCTCAAGGGTGGATTTAGTGATACCTGCTAACAATCGAGGTAGGAAGGCTCTTGCTACTGTTTATTGGCTACTTGCTCGCGAGGTACTTAAGAAACAAGGAAAAATCCGGTCAGATAGTGGAATGCCATTATCAATAGATGACTTCGAAACAAAATTGGTCGAAGAGATTTCTTGAACGGTTTTGAGAGAAAACCAGCAGTATCCGGCTTATTTTATCCTGACAGTTCAGAAGATCTATCTAAAACCATCAATTCTCTATTTCTAGACCCAAAATTCGGTCCTGGTGAAGTTCCTCCATCAAATCAGAGAAGAAGAATATTTGGCATTGTTGCGCCTCATGCAGGCTATTTTTACTCGGGAGCTATAGCTGCAAATGCCTTTTACGAAATATCGTCGTCGAACTTTGATACTGTAATTATAATTGGTCCGAACCACTATGGAATAGGTAGTGACGTTGCCATCATGAAAGAGGGAAGTTGGATAACACCATTGGGAAGATCGGATATTGACGCAAATTTAGCGAGCGAGGTTTTAAATCATTGCGAAATCGTTGAATTCGATTCTTTGGCCCATAGTAGAGATCACTGCATTGAAGTCCAACTTCCCTTCGTTCAATTTATCAATAAAAGTGCAGCTATATTACCCATAATCCTGAAGAAGCAAGATAAAAATACATCTGCCGGTTTGGGCCAGTGTCTAGGTAAAGTGATAAAGAATCGGAACGTTATGCTTATTGCCTCTTCAGATTTAACTCATTATGAGCCAAATCAACGAGCCCATACGAAAGACGCAGAATTGATATCTTCCATCTTATCAATGAATATTTCAGAGTTTTACTCAGTACTTGAGAGTTCAAGAGTAAGTGCCTGCGGATACGGAGCGATAGCCGCGGTCATGTTTGCAGCCAAAGCGATTGGTTCTACTAGTGGTAAGTTGCTTAGATACGCTACTAGTGGCGATGTAGCAGGTGATCTTGCCTCTGTCGTTGGTTATTCATCGATCCTTTTTGTGTGAACGTACAATGAATCACGATTGTGATATCAACGTTCATGCTTCTGCGCCAGGTAAGCTAACACTCTTTGGGGAACACTTTGTAGTTTATGGTAATCCCGCTATAATGGCTGCTATCAATAAAAGAATATCAATAACTTTAAAGTCAAACAGTACTAAATCCATAATAATCAGATTTGGAGATAAGAAACTAATTGTTCCAACCTTCGATATCCATTCTCCCAAAGTTGAAACGAGCTCTAGTTCCTTCCTTTACCCAATATTGAAGTGTATTACTAATGTGCAGGAAGACCTAGGGGGTTTAAAGGGTTTGGATGTTTCAATAGAATCACAAATACCTTATGGTGAAGGGCTTGGATCTTCAGCAGCCTCTTGCGTTGCAATAATGGGAGCATTAGGATCGCTACTACACAAATATGACAGAAAGACTATTTTCGAAACCGCTTCGCAAGCTGAACGGATCATTCATAAGAATTCTTCTGGAGCCGACTGCTACATAAGTACATTTGGAGGAATACTTCTATTCAGTCCTAATTCCGGTAATAGAAGAATTAATATAAAGCGAAAATTGCTTTTCCTTGTTAGTACAACAGGGATAAAGCACAAGACTCGAAATCTCGTTTCTAAAGTGAAAAAGATGAAAGAAGAAAATCCTGCCGTATTCAGAGAATTAGCAGAAAGTGCCAACAATATTTGTGTTGATGCTAAAAAGGCTCTAGAGGCAGGGGATCAACTTACTTTGGGGAAGCTTTTGACGGAAAATCACAAATTACTTCAAAAGCTCAATGTATCACATCCAAAACTCGATGAGTTTATAGATAAATGTATGAAAAGTGGAGCGCTGGGTTGTAAGATGACAGGAGCGGGTGGAGGAGGGGCTGTAATTGCGTTGCTTCCTAATTATGACAATAACAAGACTTTATCAGAGATACTGAAAAAATTACCTGATTCAATGCTTGCTGAGTTAGATTATAAGGGTATTCAAGTAGCTCAAAACTTAAATTCTGAAAAAAATTCTAACCGGCTATGATTTCGGAACTTGCACTAATTAAATTGGGAGGTTCTATCATAACTAACAAAGAAGTCCCTTTATCTCCAAATTTTTCGGCAATATCCAGGATTGTGAAAACCCTCTCTCTCATTAAATTGCCTATGATTCTGGTCCATGGCGGTGGATCCTTCGGTCATTATTGGTCGCTCAAATATGACATGCATTCCCTGCCGCGGGCTTACGATCCACATGGAATAGGAGTGGTACATGCATCGATGGTCACTCTAAACCGAATCATCGTTGAATCAATGTCGAATCAAAATATGAATCCTTATGCATTTCCACCAACCGCTTTGATATTGAATAACAGGCCAATTCATAAAAAAATTCTTGAATTGGCAATGATGACAAAAGCCAAAATTACCCCCGTCACTTTTGGAGATATAGTCTATAGAAATCATCTAAAATTCTCTATATTATCCGGCGATGAGTTAATGACTCTCATTGCGTCGGTATTGAAACCTGCCAAGATTATTTTTGCCCTTAATGTTGATGGTATCTATAACAACCTACAGGATAAACAGCTTGTACGCGTGTTTGATAATAAGAATTCGGTTAGGTTTCTAAAGGTAGAAGCTGATGTTACTGGGGGTATGTTGCGTAAAGTACACGAAGCTCTTAAAATTTCAAAATTGGGTCTCAATGTATGGCTCGTAAACGGCCTGAGGCCAGCAAGAATAGCCAAGATCTTGCGTAACGAGAAAACTGAAGGTACAGTAATAAAGGGAAAGAAGGGGATTACTTGAATGCCTGATTCCTCGGATTTTCTTTCGGATATTGATGTCATTCAAGAAAGGAAGAAAGAGGGAATCACGATCCCTTTAACGAGAGACGTTCAAGCTAGAAAGTCGTCAAACTATTTAGAATTTGTTAAGCTAGTCCACAATGCATTGCCTGATTTGGATTACGAAGATATTGAAACTTCGTGCACATTCCTAAATCACAAGTTGGCGGCACCAATTGCAATTGATTGTATGACAGGCGGAACCTCTGAGGCGACAAAAATCAATTCCAGATTGGGCCAAATGGCTCAAAAATATGGGTTGGCAATGGGCCTCGGTAGTCAAAGAGCTGGACTAAGAAGCACTCAATTGGCTGAAACGTATGCTGTTGCTAGAAGTGAAGCACCCGACGCTTTTCTTATTGCAAACATAGGCGGAGCTCAACTTTCCAAGGGCTTGTCGATTGATGAAATAGTCAAAATAATAGAAATGATCAAGGCTGACGCACTTGCAATTCATCTTAACCCACTCCAAGAACTCGTCCAGCCAGAAGGGGAGCCAAAATATAAGGGTGTCTTAGGAAGGATTAAAGAAATAGTTAATGCGGTAGACGCTCCTGTAATTGTCAAAGAAGTAGGAGCTGGTATCTCCAAGGAGGTTGCAATAGATCTTCAAGCTGCTGGTGTGGCCGCAATCAATATTGCCGGATCTGGTGGGACGAGCTGGGCTGGAGTGGAAAAATTGAGAGCAGAATCTGCGAATAATATAATCAAGGCAAGAATAGGGGAGCTATTTTGGGACTGGGGGATTCCTACCGCATTGAGTTTGATGGAAGTAAGAAGTGTTGTTAGAATTCCTGTTATTGCCTCTGGAGGCCTGCGGAACGGCTTGGAAATTGGCAAGTGTCTGGTTCTGGGAGCCGATCTTTGTGGAATGGCATTTCCTTTTCTAAAAAAAGCATCTGAATCATTGGATAGTCTGTTTTTATTTGCTGAAGCATTGATAGCGGAATTGAAAAGCACAATGTTTCTGGTAGGTGCTAATAATTTGAATGACCTTAGAAGGGCGCGGTATATTGTTACTGGTCACCTAAAAGAGGGAATATCTAATTGAGTATCAATAGTCTAAAGAATGATCTGGAGGGTATTGCAACTAGGGTAAGCGAATTCATCCTAACTTGTTTGCACGGCCAGCCAAAAGAGTTGTACCAGGCATCTTCTTTTTATCTCAATAGTGGGGGCAAGAGACTTCGACCGTTTATGGTAATTAAAAGTTGTGAAATGTTTGGAGGCCTTGAAACTAACGCTATTCCATCCGCGGCAGCCGTTGAAATGGTTCATAATTTCTCACTTATTCATGACGACATTATGGATAATGATGACATACGACACGGAAGTTCTACTGTTCATAAACAATATGGAGTACCTCTGGCATTATTAGCCGGCGATGTTTTATTTTCAAAAGCATTCGAGATCTTATGCTTATCGGGCAACAATTCAAGCATGGGAAATAGGACTGTACGTGAAATGGTGGAAAAATTAGCCACAGCATGCGTTTCGGTATGTGAGGGCCAGGCTAGCGATACGAGTTTGGCCTCGAGCAAACACACTCCATCTATCCGGGAATATCTTAATATGGTAACGAAAAAAACTGCTTCCCTCTTTGAAGTTTCATGTGCACTTGGAGTTCTTTCGTGTCCAGGTACTTCCAAAGAAGACGTAGGACAACTTTCAAATTTTGGCAAGGGGGTAGGCATAGCTTTTCAACTAATCGATGATTTAATCGGTATAACTGGAGATCCTAAGCTGACTGGGAAAGCAGTTGGAAATGACATCAGAGAAGGTAAAAAAACTTATCCCATCATTTTGGCAATAAAATCTGCACCCAATAAAGATAGGGACAGAATAATGAAAGTCTACGGTCATAGAAATAGCTCAGAGGAAGACGTCCGAACGGCTGTTAATGTAATCTCTTCGCTTGGAATAGACAGGGAAGTTCGATCACTCGCTCGCGCTCATATGGCCAAGTCACTAGAATATATTAGTAGATACAGTAACACTGATGCGAAAAGAGCGTTAGAATCTTCAGCCAGGTTTATTGTAGAAAGGAGTTTGTAACTTTGTGCAAATAGATTCCGCATTATATGAAATCATTAAGAAAGTTGCCTTGAAGAATGCATATAGACACAATGGGAGAACCAATGTTAACATAGTATTGTCTCACCTGATCTCGACTAATCCTGAGCTCAGGAAATCTGTGGATACCATAGTGAATATTGTCAGGAATGTCGTAGACGAAGTAAATATGCTAAGTAGGAACAATCAAGAACTATTGATGCAACAATTAGTGGAACACAATAAAAGTCAAAAAATTGTTGAGAGCAAAGATTATTCACTTCCTGATCTTCCTTTTGCAAAAAGGGGAAAAGTAGTAACAAGATTTCCGCCTGAACCCAACGGATATCCACACATAGGTCATGCAAAAGCAGCTATAATTGATGAAGAATATGCTAAGATGTATGATGGAAAAATGATACTTCGTTTTGATGACACAAATCCGACGAATGAAAAAATGGAATACTACGAGGCAATTCGTGATGGAATGGACTGGCTGGAAATTAAACTGGGCTTAGTAAAGAATACTTCCGATGACATTAACAAGTTATTAGATTATGGAAAACAGCTTGTGGATACTGGTCATGCCTACGTATGCACTTGTAGCCCAGAAATAATTCGCAAGAATAGGACAGAACAAATAGAATGCGTTTGCAGGCATGACCTAGAGGTTGCTTTTGAGAGATTTGACAAGATATTAAATGGATATTATTTACAGAATGAGGCTGTAGTGAGGTTCAAAGGTGATATGAGAAGCTTAAATACTGTCATGAGGGATCCAACTCTATTTAGGATAATCGATCATCCACACCCAAAGCTGGGTTCAAAAATTCACCTTTGGCCCACTTATGACATGGCTGCCCCTATTGAAGACAGCTTAGATGGCGTCACTCATGCACTACGCACTAAAGAATACGAGCTGCGAAATGAGCTATACTATGCCATACTAAGGAATCTTAAATTGAGAAGTCCTCTGGTTATAGAGTTTTCGCGATTAGAATTTGAAGGCATGCCTGTATCAAAGAGAAAAATAAAGCCTTTGCTAGAACAAGGCCTTATCCCTTCATGGGATGATCCACGCCTCCCTACACTAAGTGCATTACAAAAAAGAGGATTTACCCCTGCAGCTATCAGAAAATTTGTTTTGGGTCTTGGTCTTACCCTTGCAGAAACCAAACCCCCCTTTGAAGCATTGGAATCCATAAATAGAAAAATCATCGACCCAATTTCTAAGAGATTGTTCTTTGTGCCTTCAGCCGTACAACTCAAGGTAAAGGGAAGCAAGCATTTCATCGTAGAACTTCGCAATCACCCAACACTAGACCTCGGAAAGCGACTTGTTGAAGTTGCAAATGATTTCTACATCGCCTCAACAGATGCGGATGATCTGAAAGTAGGACAGGTGATAAGATTAATGGAGTTATACAACATTGAGATCCTTGAAGTCAACCAAGAAAAGTCGAATAGAGTAATAATCGCAGACTATAAGGATGACCAAATAATTCAGTCTATGAAAAAAATTCAATGGGTCGCAAAGAATGATGCAATCGAGTTTGCTGTTACTATACCAAAAGACCTATTCATTAGAGATGTATACAATCCCGATAGTCTTATAATTGTTAGAGGATGTGCTGAATCCTATGTTTCTAAACTCAATACTGGTACAGCAATCCAGTTCGTAAGATTTGGTTTCTGTAAGCTTGGTAGCCCTGGATTTGCCACTTACACTCATAGGTAGAATTATAAAATGAAGATAGCTAGATTCAGAAACGAAAAGTTGGGAGAGTCTTACGCAATTATTTCTAATGACGGGAAACGACTAATTTCCAAATCTGATTTTCAAGAAAAAACAGGGATACCAATTCCTCATAGCATAAAGGAGTTCCTCTTTAAGGGTTGGATAAGTGAAGTTAAAAAAAATCTTTCAATTGTCAGTTTCTCACATCAGATAAACGAGGTACAATTGCTAACCCCAATTCCTGATCCTTCAAAAATTATTTGTCTGGCATTTAATTATTATGATCACGCACGTGATGCAGGCCTCACACCTTCTGATGAACCAGTCATCTTCATGAAACCCAGAACAGCCCTGAATCATCCTTTCCATGATATTATCTGTCCGAGATTCGTGAATAGACTCGACTATGAGGCTGAAATGGCAGTAATAATAGGCGATGAGGCGAAAAAAATTGAGCCTGACAAGGCTCTAGAATATGTTTTTGGTTATATGATAATGCATGACGTTTCAGCACGGGATATTCAATTCAAGGACAAGCAATTTACTCGCGGAAAGAGTATCGATACTTTTGCCCCTTGCGGGCCATGGATAACCACAAAGGATGAAGTGGAGGACCCACAAAATTTGAGGATAGAGACTAGGGTAAATGGAGAATTAAGACAAGATTCTTCAACGAGTAAGATGGTAATATCAATTAAAAATATAATTTCATCGCTTAGTAATATCATGACACTTGAGGCAGGAGATATAATATCAACAGGAACGCCCGCAGGAGTGGCAATGTCTATGAAGGAACCAAAGTACCTTAAGGATGGAGATATCGTGGAAATATCAATAGAAAATCTTGGGACAATTAGAAATAGGATTGTGTTTGAATGACATCAACTCATATTTTGGTAACATAGGCCGTTTCAGTTGTGACTTTTGTTATCTTCACAAATTTTTCTTAGTCTAGTTATTTCCGCTTCCAATAGTCTTGCATATTGTTCATAATATTCCATCAATTTTTTTCTAATTCCTGCCAACTGAATAGATAAATTAAGGGCATCAAGACAAGCTTCAATTGATCTTTCTCCGGCAAATTCATTCATTGAAGTCTTAAATAGTTCTGCCAATCGCCTTTGTTCAGACGCATCCTCGTTAATGGCCTTTTCTATATCATCGATTTTAGTTACTTCTCTCCACCTCTTACGTTCTAAATTAATCCTAGTCTAAATTGTACTGGTATGTTTATGCCTTATTTAACTGAAACACATTAACAATCACAGTCAAATCACTGTCAAATTGACAATGTATTTATTTACGTCATTCAGTTTTCACTCTTGTATGGCGGTGGACAATAAAGGCACCATATCATATGTCCGTGTTTTAAAGGAAGATTTGGCAATATTTAGGATTAAGCCATCTGAAGGTCCCGTACCTGATTTTAGAGCGGGCCAATTTGTTACTATTGGCCTTCATGTTCCTAGTGAAGGCAAGATTGTTAGAAGAGCGTATTCAATTGCTTCACCTCCCGAACAAAAAAAGTGGTTCGAGCTAGTCATTAGATGGGTTAGAAAGCCTGTTCCCGGGCGTCTTACTACTGACTTGTTCAATAAGAAGGAAGGTGAAGATATTTTATGGTTGAAACCGACTGGACCTTTTACCATCAATGAAAAATTGGCTGATGGTTCGCCTGATAATAGGAGGATGGTTCTTATAGGTGGAGGGACTGGTTTAGCACCTTTTATTGCATATTCTCTTCACCTAAAGGCTATTGGCAGTAAGCGCGAAATAATAGTCTTACATGGAGCGAGTTATGTTGATGAGTTGAGCTATAGAGAGCTCCTTGCAGATTTGGAAAACGAAAGTCTTGACCTAGGCCCGGATAAGTGGAATTTTCGATACAGAGCAAGTATAAGTCGACCACAAGAATGGTTTAATAGAAGCTGGAGTGGCCAGAAAGGAAGAGTAGAGTCTTTTTTGAGACCCAAACTTGGAACTGACAGATCTCCTCTAGAAGAATTAGTTGGAGAAAAGATTACTCCTGAGAATACCATGTTTTACGTGTGTGGGTGGCAGGGGACCGTGGATGGAGGCTTAGACTATCTGGTTCCAAAAGGTTTTGTCACTGAGAGGAACAAGAGAAAAGATGGAAGCTTTGATGTAAAATTCGAGTCATATGGTTAGAGGTATGATACTAGGGCCTATACTTATATCACAGAAGTACTAGCAATCAGCCTATGAAGTTTGAATATGAAGAGTTTTCTACTGTAGAGGAAGTTTTTCTTTACCTCATTTCCGTTGCGCCATATATGAAACAAGTTCTACCTGTAAGTTCTTATCGTGGATATATCTTTTCAATAGTTCCCCTTACTCCCCTTTCCGGAGACGTCTTGATGATGATTTACGCTAAGGGGACGATGGAACCAGGTATGATAGAATTTGACATTTCAACTAAGAAATATAAGAATGTCTCTTCTGTAGAGAGAGCGGATAAAAACTACTTCATCATTTTGACGCCCAGGTGTGCGACTATCGCCGATACAGCCATTGAATTCATTGAACGGACTTCTCAGGAACCTCTACCGAAATAAGCATAAAGGGAGGGTCTCTATCCTTGCATATTCACGATTGAAATTTATGGAATATCATTTATGGGACACGGATGCAGTGACAGATCTGCCTCTAGAGTAATGTTCAATAACTTCTTCTGGAACTCTTCCGTTAAACAACTGTTTGGCCAAGCCGCGTAGATATCGCATAATGGCCCAAGTTCCTGCTTTTATTAGTATGGCCATAAAAACCTTCATTGGAGGGCCATAAGTCTTGTTCCTTATTATTATTGGGATAATATCATTGATAATTCTGAGATTATGTTGCCAACATTTCCAAAATAACGTGAATTGCGCTTCATTTAAGTTTCCAAAATGCATGGAATTCTTTTCCGAAAAGTCTTGGTATAGGAGAGGTGCAACTAGGCCACGCATGTTCATTTCTTTGAAGTCTTCAATCAAGTCAATAGTAAATTGAGTTTCATCCGGTGTTTCGTCCGGCCACCCTATTATTAGGGTTAACGCCGGAAACCAGTGGTTGTCGTTCAAAATTTTACATCCTTCTCTCACTACCCAGCCCCATTCTTCTGGTTGATATGGTTTGGTCTTCACTCCAAGATGTTTCTTTACTAATCTGGGTGCGACAGTTTCTATTCCAAGATTGGTTGCAAGCCATCTCCCGGTGGACTCCATATCATTTATGCTAGATAGCTTCTTTATCAGATCAGGAGAGGATGCAACGGCAGATAACGTCATGTGTGTGGTACCCACAAAATTTGCACCAACATGTTTCAGTCCTTTCCAAAGCTCAATTATAGCATCTGAATTTGGAATAAAATCCCTATTTTCACACCCGTAAAGTAACATCTCATCAGATTGAAGCCAGATAGAATCGAAACCATAATTCAAATTAATCTTTGCTTCCAATTGTAATCTTTCAAGCGGGATATCTTTCTTGGATCTCTTGTTAACATCGCAGAAATCACATCCTCTTCCACAGCCTCGCATCGCTTCAATCAATGAATTGACTGTAGGACCATTGATGATTGGAATGTTTTCTATATTTCTGACAAAAGTATGGAGCAGTTCTGGAGCCTCCTCATTCTCCAAATCGTGGAAAAGATCTAGGGCAAGCTCATCAGCTTCACCAATAACGACTGTATCAATACCGTGAATTTTCATTCGGTCGGGTTTTGCCAGTTCCCATGATCCGTTTCCTCCTACCACCACCTTAAAATCATATTTTTTCTTCAACTGTATTATTGAAGCACACATCTTTTTGAACTTCATCGCAACATAAGATAATTTTTCTGGAGACATCGTAGTAGTAACTGGGGCCATTCCCAACGGGTCCATCACATTGATTCCAACTACTTTAGTGTCGTTCCCAATGCAACGATCGAGCATTTCAGGATGAGCTACAATCATTTCATTCTTAGAGTACTCTTTCAACAACGCACTTTCTATCCTTCTGAGTCCGCATTGAGCTACTTTAACTTCACCAGTGTACTTATCGGTCTCCACACTTGGGCAAAATAACTTATCGAATATGAACTCGGGAACCAGTTCATAAGGACCGCAAGCAATAAATCCATAAAGAAAATTGCCTCTGTAATTTGTCATCAGACTGCGGTCTGCTGTTAAAACTATCCGCTTGCCGGCACCCATTTATTTTCTAAAGCCTCTTTTGTTCGTTTGCCAATTAGGTATAAATCTATTACTATGAACCTGCAAATCAAGGGAGCACATTATTCATTATGGTGTTCAGTAAAACCCCTTATTATGCCCTTTAAGGAATATAGATCTTAACTGTCTATGATTCAAGGTGTTTAATGTGTCGCCATATGTTACCCACTTATATGATTCATGTTCAGATGAGATTACAATTGCTTTACTAGCTGTCGTTGCAAAGTAAAATTTTACCTCCTTTTCATTCTTCATCCCGTCTCTTCTGAAATATGAATATCTGATTGTTCCAATATAGGAAATAACATTTATGTTTTGAATGCCAGTCTCTTCATTTACTTCTCTGGCGAGGGTTTGAATTTCTGTTTCTCCTTTTTCCTTATGACCTTGAGGAAAACCCCAATATCCCCGTCTGTTTTTGAGCAACAAGAATACTGGGAATTGCTGTTCTATTGGAGAACTATTGTATTTTATAACCGCGCCTATTGATTGTTCCAGCTCTGGTCGACAATT
>DASWDL010000418.1:0-2858 GCA_036395315.1 Nitrososphaeraceae archaeon | reverse complement strand
AGACTTTAATGGGTTACTCTAAATAAGGACTATTGTATAATGAATCAGACATGGATTTTCGTAATAGCAATTGGCATAGTAGGAATCGTGTCAGCATCATTTTATCTATATCGTTACTCATCTATGAACGAAAATAATCGTACATTACAATTGGAGGGCAATTTTACTGATCCGCTAAGTATGAAGGAGGTCATCTCCTTAGTCAGCTCCCTTAAGATTGACAACATCTCAAAGAATTCAATTCAGGGAAATGAAAGTAACGATAGTCACTCGATTGGATCTTTGGACAAGGTAGTAAAAGAGAATCACACAAGTATAATGGATTTTGATAGGAACCTGATAGATACTCTTTCAAAAATGGTAATCAACGCTCTTGAGAGGTCCAACGTTAGTTCCCAAGGAAAGAACTCGTCGCAATCTTTGTTATTGGGCGGGGGTATGGAGGATTACATTATAAGTGGACAATGGAATGCCTCAATCACTGGGAAGAAGATGGCTAATATCAGTGGAGTTTTGAATTTACGAAATTTGGTAGACAGTAATTCTAAAAATTACTTTATCAGACTGGATTCCAATCAAAAGGGAATAGAGTATATCAATGCTGGGGATAATATGACGGTAATTGTCAGAGGCAGTGCACAGATAACGACAGGGACTGTCAAATCCTATGTGCAAACGGTGTTTGTGTTTTACAAAATGAAAGACGTTTACCTAATAGCATTTGAAAGTGAGAACCCCGCCCTAAAAAAGTTTTTTGTCTATGGAAAAGTTTCAAAAATTTCGGGTTAGACGAAAAGCAAAAAATTTGGGGAATGGAGAAGACTACAGGTGCTTTAACTTCAGTTTAACTCAGAATTTTCGGTATATAGTAAGCGTGGAAAAAAAGTAATACGGTAAGAAGTACACTCGAATCTTTTCAATCTATTCAGCACCAATAAGACCTATCAAATCAAAACCTTCAGAAGATTTTGCTCTAATTTCTGCTATGGAAATCAAATGGCCGTCAGGGTCTTCAATTATTGCGTGTTTACCAAATGATTCCTCCTTGGGCTCCTTAAAAAACTTAATACCTTTTTCCTGTAGGCTATTAGCGATTGAGTCCAGATCGCTCACCATAAAACCAACCAACATACTGGGATTATGCTTAACTTTGGTCTTGGCAGGATGTAAAGCAAGGACAGTACCACTCGTGAAAAATTCTGTCCATTCATCCGTCACGTTCTTTACAGCGAGTCCAAGTGTATCTCTGTAGAATTTAAGCGATGTCTCCATATTCGTAACTAGAAGTATTACGGCACCCACTTTTTTAAAGGACATTTGATAAATACCTAATTAGTACTTGTTTAATCGGAATTAAGAACCTATCGATGCATAGCAGATTTTAGATTCATTCTGCGCTGGTGAGATTAGATAAATGACCATTTCTAGGTTCCTATATATAGTTGGATAATCTTATGTTTGGTTCTATGTTAGCAGTCAAGGTATCCAATTCAACCGTGGTCGTAGAGGAACAGAATCATCCTGAATGTAAAGATGGGGATGTTCTAGTCAGAATGCGGACTTGCGGACTCTGCGGCTCTGACCTAGAAAAAGTTTCTGGGCAATATTCAATGTCATCCGGTAGAGTAGGCCATGAACCTGCTGGGGAAGTAATCGAAGTTGGAAATAAAGTAAAAAGATTTGTCAAAGGCGATAGAGTTTTTGTTCATCACCATGTTAGTTGTTACTCTTGCTGGTACTGCACCCATGGGGATTACACAATGTGTGATATGTTCCAAAAAAGCAATATAGATCCTTGTGGGTTGTCGCAAGAATTTCTAGTACCTGAATGGAATGTGAGTCGGGGCGGTTTGCTTCACCTCCCAGATAATATTTCTTACGATGAGGCAGCATTAATTGAACCCCTCGCATGCTGTATAAGGGCATTTAATAAGCTCGCTATGAGGCATGGCGATAACGTGGCGATTATTGGGGCAGGTCCTACAGGGGTAATGCATTTATTATTGTCTGAAAATGCGGGTGCAAATCAACTATTTGTGATTGACATAAACGATTTTAGACTAAAATTTACTAAATCATACCAAAATATATTTACGTTTAATCCGAATACAACGTCAAATATTGTCGATCGGGTCAAAGAATTATCTTATGGGATTGGCGTAGATTCGACCATCGTAGCCACCAGCAACCCTCTCGCGTTTAGTCAAGCCTTGACTCTAACGAGAAGGGGGGGAAGAATATTGCTCTTTGGTGTCCCTCCAAAAGACTCGGTTTTACGACTTAACTTAAGCTCAATATACTCAAATGAATTGAATATAATCTCAAGTTATGGTTGCTCGGAAATTGAAACGAACCAAGCTCTGGCTTTGATTTCACAGAAATCTATAGATATCAAACCGTTAATCACTCATAGGTTTAATATCGAACAATCAGCCGAAGCTTTTCGCTGTGCGAGAAATGCTAACGGGGTAATGAAGGTTATTATAACTTCTTTGTGAACAATTCGTTTTTATGCCATTGTCGATTATCCTATATCGGTTGATATGGACTGGGGAATGCAAAATAGGTTATCAAGGATTTTCGCAAATGGTGACGAACGTTGCTTGATGCTTGCAGTTGATCATGGATACTTTCTTGGGCCAACGTATGGGTTGGAAATCCCCAAGAAGACGATCAATCCACTTTTGCCCTATACAGATTCTTTGATGCTTACGAGAGGCGTACTGCGCACTTCTGTTGATCCAAATACAAAAGTGCCCATTGTGCTAAGGGTTTCAGGTGGCAGCAGCATTTTGGGGGAGGATCTGTCGAATGAAACGATAACAACATCAATTGAAGAAGCAATAAGAATAAACGCG
>DASWDL010000417.1:0-4587 GCA_036395315.1 Nitrososphaeraceae archaeon | reverse complement strand
ACCAAACCTTGTTCTGTTAACATCGCTAGATAGTCTCTCAACTGTGCAAACGACAAATAAGATTTGTACATTATTTTGGTTTTAGTTGCTCCTCCGTTAGCTGCCTCTAATATCAATCCAATTATATCCGATCTGCTTCTGTATTTCATGAATTATCAGATACATAGTTACTGCGTATTTATGGGTGACTTTTCTTTTTTACTAATTTCGTGTCAGTTATTAAGTAAGAAAGTAACTACAGATTTTTCATAGGCAGCTTGAGTCAATACACATTGTTAAACCTACTTTTTACACATTTATAGCGAACTACAACTGAAAGAGTTATCTGTGTGATTGATTTTTTCAATTAGGGGCAAATTAGAATAAAGACACCTCTTTATTTCTCCCTATATGCTAAAACATCTATTTTGATCTCATCATCCTAACCTCATTCAATGATAAAGGACGTTTGTGTCTGAGTGCATCAATTGTGTTATACTGCAATATATTAAGTCACAAAGTAAACATGGTTCTTATAAGATTATGTCATTATCTCCCTTTGATGAGCAAATTAATAGGCGAGTTTCCTAAATCTTCACTGAGTGTCGACCCACAAAATATTGTGACGTGTGCTGAATGCGAAGGCACAAACATCGTATTCGACCCAGAAATGGGTGAGAAATTTTGTCAGAGCTGCGGCATTGTGTTGGCAGAAAAATTAGAGTCTTCAGAAAGTGACACGAACATCCAATTTGAGAAAGATCAATCCGGCCTCCATACAGGTATGCCTTCCAGTCTTACGCAGGCGGATAAGGGTCTTTCAACTGTAATCCCATATTCAGTAACGGATGGAAATGGTACTGCTTTGAATGCCGAACAACGAGGTAATATGCAGAGAATAATACGCTGGAATAAAATATCTAATACTAATCGAAGTTATCATAGAAACTTGAAGAACGCATTTTCATTGCTGTTAAGAGTTAAAGACAAATTGTCTTTAAGCGATCCAATAACTGAGAAAGCTGCATATTACTATAGGAAAATTCTTGACTTAAACGTAATTAAAGGTAGATCTATCAAAGGGTTTGTTGTAGCCTGTGTATATACTGCGTGTAGAGAAGCAGGTGCACTAAGATCGATGGAAGAAATTTCAAAAGAAATAGATACAGACAAGGTATTTGCCGGTAAATGCTATAGGCTACTGTTGAGACGCTTAAGGATCAGACTACCCGAGATTGATGCTCGGTCTCATCTGTCTCGTATTGCCAGCAATGCAGGCGTAAGTGAAAAATCACTGAGAAAAGCAGCGGATATGATGGCCGTTATTAAAGAAAATCCCGTCTCATATGGAAAAGATCCAAACGCACTGGCAGTAGCCGTTCTATATGGTGCGTGTTTAGCACAGGGCGAAAAAGTCAGTCAGGTTAACTTATCACAGGCTGCAAACATGAGTATAGTGACCCTTAGAAAAAGGCTACTGGATGTTAGAAAAGTATTCCCCGAAATTCCAAATGGCCCTAATGCCTTAAAACCATAAACTTTTCTACTCTGTTTTGAGTACCTATTTTTCTTTTTAAGTGACCTCTAATAATTGAAAAGGGTAAGGAAAAATAATATTAGATCGTTCTAAATCATTCCAAAAGTTTGTGAGGTGAAGAAAAAATACTTCAAGTCTTAGTCTACCTAGTCTAGCAGCCTTTCTGATATCCTATCGAGCCTTTCCTTTATGCGATTATGAATATATTTACTCAATTCTTCAGAATTAAAGTCTCCGTTTTCATTCCCATTATACCATTTAAATTTAAACTTAAATGGTTTATACTTGGTCTTATCAACATTCAAAGACATGAAATTCTTCATTGAAAATGATTTAATGTTCCCGTCCTTTTTATTATCAGTAAGTTTCTTGTTGCTTTCTATGCTGCTATCCGTTTTAGTATTTGTGTTTGAGCTATAATAGTTTCCCTGGCCAGTCACAGCAGAGTATTGACTCGACAACGCCTCATAATTGTTAGCATCTTTATTATAATTACTATTGATCGCAGCATAAGTCGTAGATTTTCCAGTCTCCTTCGCAGCATTGTCATTAGTAGATTGCGAATCATTCGCTACCGTGTTTAAGTATTGGGGCAGTATGGGGGAGGATCCTGTACCATGGAATACCGTCGTGAAATTATCAAAGTTAGGAGTGTTACCAGATGTAGTAGTGATATTAGGTCTATTTGGGCTAGTTGATCCAGTAACATTAATACTGTAATACTTTGTCATATTGCTGATTCCATAGTCACCGTTACAAGAGATCTTAGAGGTTAGTTCATTGGTTCCTTCTACTATGAGGTGATAATTTTGAGTATAAGTAAAAGTCCAGCTTGAGAAATCGTCTGGCCCTCCTGGTCCTTGTCCAGTAACATTTTGCATAGGCTTGACGTCATTCCAGTCTATATAGACCTGACAATTTGTCTCCGATGTATCAGATGAAGTTCCATTGACAGTAAGCTGCCCTGTGGGAACTACTTCATTTGATTTGGGGGCGGTTATCTTTACTCCTAAGCTCTGTGAAGTGTAATTTGTATTTGGGCTGTAAGATTGAGCATACACAAAATAAGGTCCTGCAAGTGCTACAAGTATCAAAGATGTTAAAAGCACCATTAGAACAAATATCGGATTTCGAACTAAAACCTCTGATTTTAGATTTCTCACAAATAAATAATTTTGATACCTGCCTTATAACGAGTTCTTAAGCAAAATATAAACGATGAATCTATTATGAAGCTCTAGACAGAGCGTCCTCAAGGCTCTTATAATTTCAGAGAAAAATGTTTTGCTGATGAAAATCCACACAATTAAACTGGGGTTCGTATTACTCTCACTGTCATTATCAATAGCTCTGCTCTTAAGCTCGTTCGGCATGGCAGGCGCGTCTAAAATTGCAGATTTCAGGTTGGGTCAGACCTTAAAGCAACATAGTGTATGTACAGAAAATTCTGCATGTAGTAACTTAGGGTTTAATGCTGCAGAAATGATTAAGGGGCTTAAACAAAAAATACATGCTAAAGTGCACCAAGAGCTAAGGCAGCACAATTTATGCGTCGATTCTGAATGCATCAATGAAGGTTATAATCAATTTACCATTGACAAGCTGAGAGGAAAATTTTCGGGAAAGTTCAATCAGAAGATAGAGCAGACTAATGAGTGCGAGAACTCGCAATGTATCAACGAAGGAGGAAATGAAATTACCATAAATGGTAAGGATAATGCCGATGTTAACTCGCAACAAAGAATAGTCCAACGCAATCAATGTGCAGCAGGTGCAACATGTATTAATTCTGCGGGAAATGTATATCTAATAGGCAATCCAACAAGAGTGAACAATTAAGCAAATAAGTAACGAGGTTGAGTGGGTGGATCAGTGACGGTATGCAAATTTAGGGGGCGAATGAGAGTGCTGTTTTATACTTTCATTCATACTTCATCCTATAATTTACAGTAAATTCTTGTAGCAATAGGGTCAAATATTGGCGGTACTGTCTTACGAATTTGAAATTAGCATTTCCAATCTTCAGAAATCCCATTCCACCATGAACGATAAGGTTTCGCATCTTTTTTTAATTCATCCTTAATTCTGAATTCTATTGAGTAAAACATATTTTCCATAGAATCGAGCCCTCCATCAGAATGTAATTCGTTTCCTATTTCTTCGACTCTTTTTCTTTTTAGTTCAAGATCACTACCATTAGGATTTTGTATGCAGTAAGTGAGAATATCATAAAGTTCTTCTTCTAAGTAAGCATCCATTTTAAGTCGCTCCGCCTTATTCTTTCTTCGATTATACATATATCTGTGTCTTTCAATTCCCCATCTACCGACTTGGATTGAGTTGGATACGTTTCATTATTGAAGAAAATGAGTACTTATTATCTATTTGGTTACCGTAACGGACCTAATCAACTGTGTTAAAGATTAAAAAGTACGTCGTTCTTTCTTACATGACAATGTTTATGATTAAACAAATTCGGTTCAACCAATTAACTTAGTTAATGACGTGCCTCCTTTTTGATTCACCAGTCATAAAAAGTTAGAAATGAATGGAAAGCCGGTGGACATATGCTGTGCAATTAGGTGATGTGTTAAATAAAATGAAAATCTTGCGGAGTATAGAAACTGCAGCCTTACCTAAATGTTTCAGTTTTAGTAGTTACTTTCTCCCATATCATCCATTGTAAAGGCCCACATAAGAAAAGAGTTTACCGCCAAATTATATTTGATGTCTAGATGAATCATTGACTATAACAAGGGGGTAGGATTTGGCCCATAGGCTAGACTTAGTCCCTTTTGCATTTGTTGATATGCTTCATGTAATAGAAAGGATTTGTCTATCCTATGAGGTAGACAACACTCACGGTCGCAGAAATCTCTTGTTGTCCTGATATTATTGGGGTAGGTGATGCTGCAGCACCGTCGAAAGCCTTAGCATTGTAGACAGGTACGGGAGGAGGCAGTTGTGCTTCTCCAACTTGTATTGACTTAACTCCTTTCAATTTCAAGCCAGCAGCACTAGCAGCAATATCAGCCTTGGTTTTTGCATTGTTAATAGCGTCCTTCAATAAC
>DASWDL010000416.1:0-1902 GCA_036395315.1 Nitrososphaeraceae archaeon | reverse complement strand
AGGCCCGATCTATATTATCATTATTAATATAAGAAAAATGTTCTAATTCCATTAACTTACATTGAGTTTATATGTTATATCCGTTTCTTGATCCCACCCCTTACCTTCGGCCACTCCTCCAGTTCCTTCTATGATAGTTTTGTATCTAAGTTCATGGGTTCCATTCGTTAGGTCAGAAACTATTCCACAGAAGCAATGAGCTACCGATTTATAATTAAATGGTGAAGATTGAAATTCATCAGGTTTTTCGTAACTAGTGGAAGCAAATCGTGATGCATTCGTCACCGTAAGATTAAAAAAAGTAGGAGTTAATATCACCTTGTAAATCTTATTTTGCGGAAAATTATCATATACGCCTTTCAGATTGTATACATCTTTATTATCCACCTTAATATCGACAATTTTATTGCCGTCGAACCAAGCAATCATTGTTACAATCCCCTTGTCTGCATCCAATGCGCAATCTAGTATTTTTTTATAGGATTGTTCACCATAGAGATCATGTTGACCGTTATCACACCAACCCATGTAGAAAGGAAATAGCAAAGAACTACCTGCTTTGATATTACATGTTTGGGTAACTGTTCCTTTGCTGAACGGATCAAGAAGAAGAATCACTGAGCCTGTCTTCATAACACATTGATTCCCTTCCTCTGGCAATTGCTCTGTCGGCACATTAGCATTCCAATTAACGTATTCAGACAACAGGTTTTCCAATATAGTGCTATTCTCCTTTACGGATGACAAGACAGCTGCGAATGCTCTGAATGATCCAAAGCTCAGGATAATGAGCATGAGAAATAACATGAAACATCCAAAAAGTAACTTACCTGACATCAAAAACCACTATTTCTGCACGAATATATTGTTTTTGACAACGCATACATCCCGATCTAATAAATTTCCTTTTATCCGAGATTCCTAAATAGTGATTCCAACCATATATGATTTGGGGTATCACAAACCAGAAGCATGGATGAAATTTCCGCCTGCAGAGAAAAAATAATCGGTTCTGAACAGATGGGATACTATTCTTCTCCAGAACAATTCAGATTGGCAGAATCGTTCTGTTATGTGAAATAGATGAATGGTGAGTAGATAGCGAGTTTAATAATAAAAGGAGAAAATATTAGCGTGCAGAAAATTCTAGTGCTCTGACATCCTCGTTATACTTTTCTAGTAAGCCTGATATAAGACCTGGGCCGACAAATTTGGGAGCAATCGTATCGGTATCGCACGATTTCGACAACTAACTATTGAATCCCTTTCCACGAATTGTGTCTATCTCGCAGGGTAAGTTAACTTAACTTAGTTAAGGAAGACTTACCCCCAATTCGTGGGGAATACGGTTGGCTAAAAAGAGACAAAAGAATACAAATAAACGAAAATCCGTTAAGACTGCCACAGTAGAGCCAACAAATAAGCTTCGCCGTGAACCCGTAGCAGATGGTAAAAAAATGTTCCGGTTGGGGGTATTCGTAAGGGAAAAGGAATCTGGTAGACCACTGGAAGGAGTTCCAGTCGCGGCTATTGCTGAAACTAATATCGATAACAAACATATTCCTCTAGGAGTCTTGGCTTCAGATCATGTAGGTTATTTGTCGTTTGACCTCAGTCATCTAAAGGATATCGATCAGTATGAACGTATTCTAGTCTATCTGGAGGGCAATAAAAATAAAGCACACATAGATGCAAAATCGGCGATTCTAAGCAACCAAGATTTGGCTCTAGTATCATTGGACATCACCAGATCCTTGCTTGATTCCCAGGCTAGGTCTACTTTACCGTCGTTTCAGAGCCTCTCTGTCTCTGATTATCGAATTTCTCCAAATTCATTCGCTCTTAATCCAGTGGCTAGATTGGGAGACGGCACATGCGAAAATCTCCTACCTAGAAACTTCG
>DASWDL010000415.1:0-3339 GCA_036395315.1 Nitrososphaeraceae archaeon | reverse complement strand
CAATGGATTGTTTGCTGTTCTGGTTAGATGAACAGAGTATTTCTGTTCTAGGTAATCAGTAACTATTTTTGAAACAACTTTACCCAATATTTTAATGGCTTCGTTTACCGCCTGTGCAAAAGCTTCTTCAAATGAAATTTTATTAGACATGAGTTATACCATATTTTTTCTGATTTAGATTTTGCATCCAATTACAGGAAATAATAGAATGTCTTGGTGCTTTGTTAATGTTACAATTTTTCAAACTCTCTTTCGTCTCCGGTTAAGTGTTGCGTGTTCTTTTTTCTCAGAAATCTTTTTCTGTCGTCCCTCGAAAACATACCTTCTTTTATCCCTCTCTGCTGTTTGCTTAATCTGTATCTTTTGTTCTTTATCTAAGAACTTTCGATAGGCCTTCTGGGCAATTCCACTCAGAATACCTTCGTACTCGGACATTTTACCCAATATTTTAAGTCCTGTCTTACTCACAATTGAAAATTGAAGAATCGATTGGTCATGATTAGAAGCTCTCATTTTGAGTATCAACATTGAGCGCTTCAATTGGGCATCTGCCTCCACATATCGAAGAAGAATGATGTTTTGAAAAATAGATGATAAGCCCAGGGAAGTGATATTAAGCCCTGCTTGCTGGTCTGTAAGTATCGTGAAAATTGATGTTATCTCGAGAGACTGAGTTAAATTTACAAGTCTCTTTGCAATCAAATACATCTCTTCATGATACAAATGCTCAAAGGATGACAAGCCATCTAACACTATCCGTGATGGTCTTATGGTCTTGACCTTAGACGCCAGTGCAGCAATAAATGCATCTGGGCTTTGGTTTTCTGGTATCCATGATAAGAAGTGGAGTCCTTTCTTCTCGAGCTCACTTACATCAAACCCGAGAGATTGAGCCATACTTCTAATTTGAGCCGGGGATTCTTCAAGGGAACAGAATATGCTTTTCTGACCGTCAAGAACGCCTTGTGTGGTAAACTGGAATCCAAAAGTTGTTTTGCCGGTACCAGATGCGCCAGCCAATATAGTTGTAGTACCTTTTAAAAAACCTCCTTGGACTCTTCCGTCCAGCCCCGGAATTCCAGTTGCAATCCTATCATTTGATTCTGGAAAAGTCATCTTAAGGGGTTGCTTTGGATAGACAACCATGCCTTTTTCTCCGATGACTGAGACATGAGGTTCTCTACTTATTGAAGTAGCCCTCATTTTAACTACCTTCAGCGTAGCCGATACAGCGTCAGTAGTACCATGCTCAAGTTGTATAATCCCGTCAGCTACGAATTCTTCCATCCCAGAACCTATTCCTCGAGCTCCAACTGGAACTTCTGCTATCAACATATTAGTTATTCCTTCAACTCTTAACATCTTCCCTAATACTACTTGTAAAGTAATTCTGGCTTCGACAATATTGTCAAAAGCAAGTAGTATTGCAGAAAAGGAATCAATTACTAGCCTTTTTGCACTGATGCTTGTGATGACTTGAAATACTTCCTCAAGTGCATCCCCTATACCATCCTTAGTTATGGAAGCAAAATCTAAAAAAGCAAATTTATTATCTCTTTCGAAATCCTTGAATCTCATTCCAAGTCGTTCTAAATTATCATAGAATTGGTTCTTCGACTCGCTAAACGAAACGTAAACAGCTGGTTCTCCTCTTAATAGTCCTTCATAAAGGAAATGTGAGGTAAGTATAGTCTTGCCTGTGCCAGGGTTACCTGCTATTAATACTGTAGAACCTCTTGGGATTCCGCCCTCGATAAGTTCATCCAAACTGGATAGACCTGTCGAGATACGTTAGAGGGGCATATCTTTTGATAAATCGTAACTAATATAAGAATTGTCTAGCTGTCAGAACAAAGTTAGCAATATTTGATATGCATTTGGATTATCAAAAGTTTCAAGCTAGTGTTCCAAGAGACCTGATTGCTCTGCAGCTATTCTAATGAATATACTATGCGTGAACCCTTTCTCAAATATCCTATAATACTTCACTAATGGACTGTTCTTACTGCGTTACTACTGATATTCTGTTTATAGTGTTATTTTGTTCTCAGAAATGAATAATGAATAATTCAGCGATAGCTCCCTTTGGAGTACCTAAACCAAAGGCTTGACTGTGGACAAAGAGGAGTAAAATATAACTAATTCATATGCATAATTATGCATAGTTTGAAAGGAACTATGCATAAATCCCCCTCCTAAGAACTGAAAAACATGAATCATTTCCCATTGAAATAGATGATGATATACAACATCAAGATAGACTTGCGAAGGTGCTGACGTATCATAGTAAGGGTATATCACAATCTGAAATAGCCAAGATACTTAATGTCAATCAATCCACAGTCAGTAGAGACTTGGACGAAATAAGAAAGAAAGCAAGAAGCTCACTTGACCTATATGTAAAAGATGAGATCCCTAAAGAATTCCAGATTTATATTTGTGGACTAAATGAGATAATCAAAAATTTATGGGAAATTGTGGAAGGCAAGCAAAATCCAAAGATTAGCGTAAGGGACAAAACATATGTTTTATCGTTACTAATGCAATGCTATAGTAAAAGGATAGAAACTCTTGTTGGTGGCCCTGAGTCGGACATGAATGCAAAGAAACATATTGATAGCATAAAACTTGATGAAAAGTATCCACCTTAATGAGTAAATACGTTACCCATGTTAGTTTATCAAATGATATGTCTATAGATAGCGCACAATGAGAAAAGCTACTTTGTTTTTTTTCTGTCTTACAAGTATATTTTTGGTGTCGAAAAGGCTTGATATGACAGTATTCTTAACATAAGGTACGATATGTTAAACACATTTTTGACAGGCCTTTTGTGACCTGGTTACTGCCTTAATTCTTCGATCCTTGAATCTAGTTTTTTCTTAGAAACAAATTCCAAAACAAATTCCAAGATAATCAGAGAAGAGTTACTATTAGTAATGAAGCATTATATTCTTTTATTTCGTTACTACAAACTCGATATAAAATCCAATCTAGAATTCTTAATTCACTATGCAATGGATCGGCGATAGTAGCGAGGGATTTGAAGAGAGGGAGAGTGGATTATTTGGTCTCAATCTTATATCTATTCTTTTGCTACCTTCCAAGCCGGATGGATTTCATGCCATCCTTTTGGTTTGTCAGTTACCCATGCACCCCATATGTGCACCTGGTCACCTGATTTTGGAAGATATACACCTGCAATGTCTTGGTCTTTAGGCACGATTTCGACTACCAAAAATCCATCTGTTTTTTCTCTATTCTTGTCGTTGAGCAGGAAATCATATTTTTTATCTACGTCCAAGAAAAACTTGTAATCACCGTCATCCATCTTTTTGG
>DASWDL010000414.1:0-6532 GCA_036395315.1 Nitrososphaeraceae archaeon | reverse complement strand
TTTTGTCAATGGCAACAGCTGCAGTTTTCCTAGCTTTAGCTCAGGAGCCGCAAAAAATGTATAGAATCAACGCATTATCTATGATGGAGTTCAATAATCCATTCATTCAAGCAGATCTAGAATTCTATCGGAGCGAGTTTCTTGATCTGGCTCAGAAGGCCTATGAAAACCTAGCTTTACAGTGTTCACAAAAAATAGTTGATTTGATCCTGCAAGGAAAGCCAAAGTTCGAGCTCAAGACCACCGTACAAAACTACAGTAGCTCATATTTTTAGAGGCCGGCCGTTATTCTGGCCAAGGTAATATATTGTCCACATCAATTTTGTAGGCTGTGATACTATGGCCACAGAATGTGGGACATCGTTTAACTATAAGAATATGAATCAGAACTTATGAGTGCATAAAGGTATGAATAAGAATTTTAGAGATTAGTACCGAAAGTCATCAAAAATTGGAAAGCAATTAGTCCATATTTGCAATATCTGATATAAAATTCCACGCTTGAAGATTATTAAATGAACCAAATGAAATGTCTAGTTTCAGATTCCACTATTCGAACATTCGTCGCACGTCTCCCTCAAGAATTCCAGATTCTCCATGTAGACGATCTATGTGTTTAGATAGTCCTTCTTTAGTATCAAACGGAGATCCACAATATGGACAGCTCAATTTAGCTTTACTTGTATCTTTCACATAAGAAATTGTTTTCTGATCTATTATGCATACGGGAGTACCCTCTAAAGCAGCCCCTTCCATAGATAGAGCAATTTTTTCGACCATTCTGGAAACATCTTCCCTTGAAACAATCCCTAAAACAGCTGAATATGCATGGACCATTAACTGTCTTACATTCCGTTTATTCATAATAGTCAAAGCCTCCTTCACCGTAGTGTGAGGATCAACAGCCATTACCGGACTGGTCATAATTTCCCTCAGTCTTACTTTTCCGGGATTCCTACCTTCGGCAATTATCTTGTAAAGAATGTCTGTTTTGCTTACTAGGCCCACTACCTCACCCTTGTGCGAGGCCAACACACTACGTTGGTTTCTCTCCTTCATTATGGTAATCGCTTCATCAACAAAACGATCACTCTCCATAATAATTGCGTCACTATTCATTATAACTCCAACAATTGATGACATCAGTGATGGAATGCTTTCCGGAATAGTAAGACCCTCTTTCACACTACTATATATCATACGATGTATTTATAGTTAAAGCTCAAAATACTAACTGGATTACCTAAGTAAACAGAAGTCTAGATCCTTCTTTAATCAATTGAAATTAACTAGATATCTGAATTCCAGTCCTGTATGAATACTTTTCACCTTTTGTCTCGTGTAAGAGTAACCAAGAATAAATCGGAACTTTGAGCCTTCAGATTTTAAGGATAATAAGAAGCCTCAATAAAATTATATCCGTAGATTCTGAATATTCTTTTCTCTATTCATTTATTGTTATTGGACAAGTAGTTAGTAGAATATTAAGTCCTGATCATATTGAACAGATATGTTGGATAGTAACACCCCTCCGCATAGTATCGCAAAAGAATTAAAGAAGGCTTCATAAATATGATGCGCATAAAATTAATACCACAATATTATTTTTTTGGTCTGAGGCCCCCCTCTTCCTTAGTAACTAATGGAATCACTTTCTCTAACAGTATCGAGTCAAAATTTAATTCTTCTATGTCGAATGTGATCAGTAAATAGTAAAAATCGTTTATTGGAACCATAGCGCGTATTAGCCTTTCATATTTTCCTAAGGCGTATAGTAGTTTTCCTATTTTTTCCTGAAACTTCAACCTTGACTTGTGTCTGCTTATTGCACTAAGAGTATATTCTTGGTTTTCTTCATATGTCATGAGAGGAACTAAATCTTTTCTGCGCCTTACTAAAAGCAGTTCCCCTTCAGATGAGGCTATACCTACCCATCTTATAGAGTTGTCAAGGGACAAAGCGTTGAGAACAAATCGTTCTAGGATGGCATCAGTTATTGACATTGTTATTGTCAAAGTGATTAGATTCGCATATAAGAGTGCTTTCTTCTTACGGGTATCGATTATATCGATCTCATGTCATAATGGATATGCATTATGTAGAATGAGGAATCTCTAGTAAAAGTGAAATTCTAATCAATCAAATAGTAATTCTGTGAATTATTTATAGTGAACGATCGTATGTACATCGTATGTACATCGTATGTACATCGTATGTACATCCGTCTTTTGCTTCTAAATAACTTAATATTCCCTTACATACAAGAAGGTGACTTGCCATTGTGTGTGGCGCGATACTCATTTAGAAGCTGTTCCTGTACTTTGTCTGCTGAATCTATTATTGCATAGCTGAACCTGCTGGCTTGATTCAAACAAGGATGGGATAAAGAATCAAGCAAGGATTGTCTAAGGCACAAACTACTCCCGATATAAAGAATTTTCATATGAGCATGCATCTTGAAGACTCCGGGGGATTCTGGAACGGCGTTTATGTTGGATCTCCCGTAATCTACCCAGCTAGACCATTCTAAGGGTTCTGCCTCTCCGACGCTCATAACATCAAATAACATTGTTTGTTATTAATATCCGTTGACCTTATTTTGTCACTTCTACGGAAAATGGCGACCTATTCGCTCTTCTCTAAATTCAAACAATCTTTATTGGATGGAGAGAGAAATTATACTGAATTGAGAACAATGAGGAAACTAAGGGAAAGTAAGAAGAAAGGATTTGAGGGGTATTCCCGCGTGGAGGAAGCTTTGGGGCTATTCTTAGATTCGTACAAAAATTATGGAAGCCTATTTTCAGTCGAAGAGCATCTTCTTCTTTCAGATGCATCGAATAGAGTGCTTGCTCAGGATCTTCGTAGTTCTATTAACATTCCTAGATTCAACCAGTCTTCAATGGATGGGTATGCAGTTTTAGCAGAAGATACCAAGGAAGCGTCAATTGAATCCCCAGTGAGGTTGAAAGTAATTGGCAAAACTCTTGCAGGGGATAGAGAAGCCTGCAGGATCAAATCAGGACAATCAGTATCTGTGGCAACGGGTGCAAAAATTCCAGCTGGTTCTAATGCAGTGGTAATGGTAGAGAATACTTCTATCAACGATAATAATACGGTAAAGATATTTTCGAAAACAAATTATGGATATAACCTCTTACTAGAAGGAACAGATATAAAAAAGAATCAGGTTATACTTACGAAAGGAATTTGGCTTACTCCTCAGGATATAGCGATTGCTGCATCAGTCGGAATTCGTAAGATTCCTGTCATCAGACGGCCGAAGGTCGCTATATTCTCGACTGGTAACGAATTAGTTGCCCCTGGCTTAGAACTTAAAAGCAATACGCAGCTATTTGATAGCAATACCCATATGCTATTTTCAATGGTAAATGAATATGGTGGAGAAGCAGTTGATTTGGGGATATGTAAAGATGATAAAAATGCAATTAATTCTAAAATAAGACTATCCTTACTGTACGACATGGTTGTTATCTCAGGAGGTTCCTCAGTTGGTGAATTGGACTTCGTGCCTGAAATATTATCAGACCTAGATAAACCAGGATTACTTGTTCATGGGATTGCTATGAAACCAGGTTCTCCTACTGCCCTTGGATTGGCATATGGAAAACCCATAATTTCAGTTCCAGGTTTTCCAGTATCTGCATTTTTTGCGATGTATACGTTTGGAAAGCCGCTACTACAGCTTATGCTAGGAACGAAGGGTCCCCCAGAGAATAAGGGATTAGCGAAAATGACAGAATATACGAAAGTGCATTTGAGTATGCGTACCTTTTTAAGGGTGAGGTTAAATGAGAAAAGAAATTCAAACGGCACTTTTTATTACTTTGCTTGCCCTATAAGATCTTTAGGAGGTTCGTCGCTTTCATCGTTAAAAGATTCCAATGGATTTGTCATTGTAGACAACAAGAAGCACTTAAGAAAAGGCGAGTTTGTACAAGTTAACATCCTCAGGAATGTTTAACACTGATTGAAATCAGGTTAATATAGGATAACGTTTCGTATGATATTAATAGACACATGTTGGACAGTTTTGGTAGACATGCAAGAAAATTACGAATTTCCGTTACCGACAGATGCAACATGCGTTGTATGTATTGCATGCCTCAAAACGATAAGATAGCATGGTATCCGGAGAATGATTTTTTAACTTATGAAGAAATCGTAAGGCTTGCTGGAATTTTTTCAACTGTTGGCGTGGAAAAGATTAGAATCACAGGCGGAGAACCTCTGGTCAGGCCTAATATTGAAAAGTTAATAAGGGCCTTGTCATGCCTTCAAAGCCTAAAACAAATCAGTCTGACAACTAACGGTCTTTTGCTCAGAGAGAAATTAATTGATTTAAAGGATGCTGGACTTCAAAGCATTAACATAAGCTTAGATACTCTGGTTGCGGATAGATTTAAAACCATTACTGGAATTGATGGTTTCGCCAAAGTTCTTAATTCTATTTATGCGACAGTAGATTCTGGTCTAAATACAAAAATTAACGTCGTAATTATGAGAGGTTGGAATGACGACGAAATTGAAAAATTCGTTGATTTTGGTAGAACAAATGGAATTGTGATCCGCTTTATAGAGTTTATGCCATTGGATGGATCGCATATATGGGATCCGTCTCTTGTTGTTCCTATGCAAGAGATTTTAATGAGAATAGAGCGCACGACAGGTGATCTTAAGGTTTCAGATAGTAATAGTTCCGATCCAGCTCAAATATATTCTCTCGAGAACGGAGGTGGAATCATCGGATTCATCCCAAGTATGAGCAAGCCATTCTGTGGCTCCTGCGATAGAGTCCGGATAACTTCTGATGGTAAATTTTTAACCTGTCTGTTCGAAAAGCCTCTATACGACCTGAAGCCCTTACTAAGAAACGGAAAAACTGATCTAGAGATAAGGAAATATATTGAAGAATGCTTTTACAAGAAATCTGAGGGGGTAATTGCTATTATTAGGAACAATAACCTAAAACCCGGGATGAACTTGATGCATACGATCGGTGGGTAAGGTCAATAATGGTACAAAATGATCAATTCTCTTCAATAAGGTTAAAGGTGAAGTTCTTTGGATACCTACATGAGCTGGTAGGTAAAAAGGAAATAAAAATAAGATTTAGTTCTGCTACAATATCCTTAGGCGAAATCATATCAGTCATTCTTGAAAAATACCCGAGTCTTTCTCACTCTACTGTTCCATACATAGTTAGCGTGAATCAGAAAATTGCAGATAAGTCTATTAAAATAAATGCAAATGATGAAGTTGCCTTTCTACCGCCTGTAAGCGGGGGATAAATAAAGAGTAATGTTCTTTATTACGAAGAATCCTATAGATATCTCTGAAGTAATCGAAAATGTGCGCGATAAGTCTTCTGGCGCTATAGCTTTATTCCTAGGAACTATTAGAGAAAGGCGCAATGGGCAAGTTGTTATCGGAATGTATTACGAGTCGTATGATAAAATGGCAAAGCAAATTCTGAAGGAAATTGAGGGGCAAGTCAAACTCAAATGGAAAGTATCCAAGTTATTAGTTATTCATAGGATAGGAAATTTGAAAATAGCTGATATCAGTGTAGCTGTAGCAATTTCCGCAAAACATAGGAAAGAAGCTTTTGAAGCATGTAGATATACACTGGAAGCAATAAAGAGAAAGGTACCTATATGGAAGAAAGAGATCACAAATGATGGTGACTTTTGGGTTCAAGGTCACTTGCTAGAAGGCGACTGATATGAGTATGTTTGACGTTTCTAAAAAACCAGATACCTTAAGAGAGGCTATAGGCCGAGCGATAGTAAGAGTCGATAAGAATACTATAACGCTTATCAATGAGGGCAAATCCCCTAAGGGAAACATAGTAGAAGCTGCTAAGATATCCGGGACCATCGCAGCTAAGAAAACTTGGGAGCTGATCCCGTATTGCCATCCTATACCGATAGACTATATATCGGTAGCAGTTTTGCTAAGAGAAGAGTCCATTGAAGTGAATGTAAAAGTAAAATCAGTCTGGAAAACAGGTGTGGAAATGGAGGCCCTTACTGGTGCGTCCGTCGCAGCCCTTACCATATACGACATGTTGAAACCTATAGATAGTGAACTCTTTATTGAGTCCATAAGGGTTGTCGAAAAAACTGGCGGGATTTCAAATTTTCAACAAGGTCTTAAGAAAAAGCTAACTGCCACAATCATAGTGATATCTGATTCAGTTTCGAACGGAACAAAGAAGGATAAGTCCGGAAAAATTGTGATCGAAAGGCTAGAAGAAATGGGATTTGATGTTATTGACTACAAAGTTATTCCTGACGATATTCACATGATTGAGTCTTGTCTCAATATCGGGTGTGAAGAACTTAAGGTAAATCTTATAATTACTGTTGGAGGGACCGGCATCGGTCCCCGTGACGTAACTCCAGAAGCAACTCTAAGAGTTATAGATAAAGAGGTATCGGGTATGTCTGAGACTATAAGATCCTACGGGCAGAGACGAATGCCGTTATCTATGCTTTCTAGAGGAGTG
>DASWDL010000413.1:0-2981 GCA_036395315.1 Nitrososphaeraceae archaeon | reverse complement strand
GGAGTAATTGGCGCTCATATCAGTCTACAAAATGGAACTGACTTGGCACAGGTATTCAATCCATACGTAGAGATTGCGGGCAAATCTGAAATCCCCACAGGAGAGGTAAATGGCCAATTATCAAAAGGGGTCCTTACATCCAACGATCTTAGTGGTCCGCTCATAGGAAAAAACATAACTCAACTAACTGCTCTTCTGAACAATGGATCCGTTTATGTTGTAGTCCGCACACAAGCTCATGAGAGTGGGGAAATTCAGGGACACGAATCTTCTTTGAACTCTACTGGGAAATAAAGAATAGGAAGTCCTTACGATGCAGGATAGCAATTAAAATATTGATGAAATTGTTCATCAAGTATTTCAAAATGTGGATTACTTGAACGAAGGCTCAAAACTAAATAATGGTATCCACGAGACTTGTGGATCAAGGAGGGTCTCTAAAGTAGGGAATGCAAGTATCTACATAGAGGTAAATGTACTGCGCAGTTTCCACTGGAGATGGTACAAAAAACAGAAGATATAGTTTACTTAGCGTAATGCATGAGTTGTCTTGATATTTCGATGGTTTTATCAATATTTTCATATATTGGTGAGAAAAAGAAACCAAGTACAATATGACCAACCCCCATGTCTTTAATTACCTTTATATCCGCCCCTATCTCTTCTATGGTTCCTGTCATTGGGAACCTTTGCCCTCCTCCAGAATTTCTAGACTCATTTATGTTAGGATAAGTTAAAAGAATAACCTTGAAAGAATTTGGATCTTTTTTTGACTTACTAGCAAGCTCTTTCAACGTATTTATCGTATTTTGAAGTTGGTCTAGGGGGCCGAATACTACTCCTAACCAGCCATTAGCATCATAATTTACAATTCTAGAAATTGTATTTGGGCTAAAGCCTCCCATGTAAATGGGAATATGAGGCTTTTGGACCGGTTTTGGTCCTATTTTTGAAGGAGGTATAGTGTAGTATTTACCATTAAATTCTACAACGTCTTCAGTCCATATTCTTTTGAAGATTTGAAGAAATTCGTCTTCTCTTTTGCCCCTATCTTTAAAGGGTATGTTAGAAGCTTGATACTCATCCTTGGACCAGCCGATGCCCATACCACATATAGCCCTTCCTCCTGAAAGAACGTCCAGAGTAGCAAAGCGCCTACCAAGAACAACAGGATTATGGAATAGGACGTCTATAACGGAAGTCCCGAGAGATATTTTCTCCGTATTTGCAGCAACAAATGACAGTGTCTCTAACGGATCAAGTACGTTTTGATAGGCTTGAGGCAGGCTGCCGTCAGGAGTCGCAGGATATGGAGTCTGTGGGTTAATGGGCCAGAGAAGTCGCTCCAATACCCAAGCGGAATCAAAGCCAGATTCTTCAGACAATTTTGCACATCGAATCAAGTTTTCCCTCGTCGCTTGCTTTCCAAGCTGAGGTAATGTAATACCAAATTTCAACGTAAATACAGTACTATTATTTTATTAAAGGATTACAAAGCTGATGCCAATAAAGCTTGGATCCCCGAGCGTGGATATGACTTGTAGGGAATATTGACTCTACATGGTTCGAAGGATTCTTCGATACAGGTGATGTAACAAAATAAACCTAAACAAGAGACATTGAGAATCGGCACTTCACATTGATCGTATCGGTTTAGTTAGATACGAGCCACTGGGCTAATAATTTAACTTTTATGATTCATGATATATGAAAAAGAAAAGGAAATCCTGTCATGCTTTGATTTTAATTTTGTCGCCTTCTATTTTAACTTCATAGGATTCTTGGTTGTATGTTTTAATTAGTGCCATTTCTTGGCCAGCGTGTTCTATATATTTTTGCCACGAGGGAGGTAAGGGATCCATCCCCGGCGGGATTTCGAAAACAGGTTCTCTTACTTTGTTCCCAGTTGTAATATCAAACTTGGCTGCATGGAATGGACAATTTATGACATTTTGATCAATACTTCCGTGTGAAAGTCTTGCATTCATATGACCATATCTTTCGGCAAAAGCATAGAACTTACCACCGCTTTTCGCAAGTACGATTTCTTTTCCATTTATCTCGACATGTTTCATTTGTTTGTCACCAATTTCATTCACCTTTCCTATTTCAACATAATCTTGATTTTGACTCATTGTTCTTGTTTACATAGTGAGGATATTTATGTGTAGTAGTAATTATCTACTAACTACGTAAATACGAGTGGACTGATCAGATGGTCGCTACCAGATTATCTACTAAGTTATTTATTACTGCCCACTTTAAATACGATATCTCTTCGTCATATAGATAGTGATACCAGATTCCGTATCTAATAAAAATGATTCTGACACTGATTCCTCATGGTGCAATCTACTAATTAACGGGTCAAACGTAAGGGCAAAAGTAAAACATGTTGGTAGCGGTAAATATAAAATTGTAGAAGACAAGGATGATGGAAAATATATCGGTAAGGTAGTAGATGCATCAGACATATTCCACTGCAATTTATGAAATGTCAGACTTGACTCGATTACCGAGTATCTTGCAAATATAACAAGATTGTCTAAGCAGCATATTTTTAGCCATATGCCCAACCAATCCATTCAATCTATGAATTCAGAGCGCATTTTTGAGTAATACCTAAAAACTTTTACACGTCCCCATATACAGGAACTATTTTCCGTCTCGCTCAAAAGTAATTTCTGCTCACTAAATAAGGTAGTTCATACCGACTAAGTTAAGAATTACTACCGTGCTTAAATATTTGGGCTTACCTAATGCATATAAGATGCAAGTGGGAATTGATAGTTTCGCAGCAGCGCACGATGACACCAGCCTCTCAGTCAACCCATCCGAGCGTTTGCGGAGACTGGTAGAACAAATTGAACGCGCCGATCAAATTGGGTTGGATGTATTTGGTGTCGGCGAACATCACCGTCAGGAGTTTCCCGATTCAGCTCCTACTGTCATCCTAGGAGCTGCGGCCGCGCGAACGCAAC
>DASWDL010000412.1:0-9964 GCA_036395315.1 Nitrososphaeraceae archaeon | reverse complement strand
TTATCACGGACGAGGAACAGGATATTCGTCAGTACTTACCGATAACGGATTTAGATTTGAAATTTGAGTTAATACACGGTACGTTAATTCTTAGATGCGTGTTGCCCTCAGAAAGTATATACGGCGTTAATTATCGCGAGTATGGTAGGGGGATGCAGTTACACAAGATATTGTGATCAAGTACTGAGCTTATAGTACTCCTCTGCATAGTTTTCTTCCAAACCTACGGGGAGTAATTCTTTCATCTGATCGTAATAAGACAGGAATATGTTACCCTTATGAGTAATCTTGTAAACCATTTTTGTGCCGTTATAGACTTCTTGGATGAGTCCGCTTTGTAACAGAGAATCAAGGTATATTTTGCACTGATCGTTACTCAACATTGCCTTATACATAATTTTAGTACGCGTTTCCTCTCTATTCGCAGATTTCAATATAGCCGCTATAACTTCATACCTGCTTCTATTCTTCATATTCGGACAGTTGAATGATAACATAGGATTTAATGGGAGTGAAACTATCAGATAGAAATATCCCTCTCAAAAAATAGAGTGTTTATATCTTCGCTTCCTCTTGCAGGGATTTTAACTGTATGAATACTATCGATAAAATGCAGTTTAAATTAATTGAGAAACATTTCTGTCTCTATTCATCTATTGACCACTTTTGCTGAACCAACTTACTTGACTAATGAATAGATAAATATTTTTTCGAAGGGGCAGTATAAGTCTTCTAATAATAATAACTGTACTGGATTGAATTTGTATTCTTGACGTATAAGACGAAAACATTCGGAGATGAATTGTCCTCCACTTTCATATCTTGTAGGAGTTTTTATTAGAATTCAAAAAGCACGCGGTGGCAACTGTCCTAACTTCCTGGAATGCGACTTTTCCTTTAGGGATACGACCTATGTCTTGCAAATGATCAATCCCATCCCTTAAACTCAAAAAATGTTCACTACAGACGGTTCCTATCATGTACTGTTCGCCATTCAAAGTAATTGATATTATGTGCGAGGGAACAGATCTACAATTCAAGCCCCCATACGTGACGGAACAGCTCCTCGGAATCACATCTAGCATAAGATAAAGCATTCAATATAAGAGTACCATTCTTTTGGATATCACCCAATTCAAAGTAAGTTACGGTTGGATTGGGGGTTATGCACTTCAGGTTAATGATTGGCACCATTATCCTTTTTTGGCCTAATTTAAGAACCCCGTCAAGCATCTTATCCGAATGATACTGCTCCAAACAGACAGTATATGCAACTCATTTTCTTACTCGATAGTTTAAATATAAGTAGGACTTGGTATTTGAAATACCTAGAAATTGCCAATCTATTAGAATAATTATGAGTAAAGACAAATAAGGTTACACTTTTATAGAAGATTCTAAATTCTAGAAAAACTATGAATAATAGAATAACTATCATTCAGTCTAGATGTAACCACCTTGGAGGCGGAGAAGCATTTCAGAACTGAACGCAGTTTGTCCGGTGATAACGATGCCCTCCATTGTAACCAGTGTAAGAACGAGACTGTAATATTTGATATGGTGTCCAGCGAATATGTCTGCAGCACATGTGGGTGTGTTTCAACAGAGAAATTTTATAATAACGAGGACAGTTCGTACAGTGCTAGAACAGGATATAGTGATAGGACAAGGACAGGCATGCCAGAATCCCTTGCAATACATCACAAAGGTCTTTCAACCCTCATAGGTATGAATGATACAGATGCACGTGGCAAAGTACTTGATCCAACCCAGAGAATTAGCATACAGCGCCTTAGGACGTGGAATAATCGGTCCCAACTCAACGATTCAATTTCAAGAAATCTCGAAAAAGCGTTAAAATTCCTTAATAATTTTGGTGATAAATTATATCTAGGTCAGGCTGTAATGGAAAGCGCTGCTTATATTTATAGGAAGGCAGCGGTAAAAAAATTGGCAAAAGGAAGATCTACACTTGGACTCGTCGGTGCTGCTATATATGCCGCGTGTAGGGAAACAGCAACACCAAAAACAATTTCTGATATTGCTACTGTATGTAATTTGTCGAGCAAAGACGTCATGTCCCATTACAAATTAATACTAAGGGAACTCTCCTTACAAATTCCGGTGCTGCATGGAACTGATTACGTAACACTCATTGCAAATAGGCTAAAACTCTCTGAAAGGACCAAGAGAGAAGCATTGCGGATTTTTTCCTTGGTGCAAGAAAATGGAATTTCAATTGGAAAGAATCCGAGGGCACTCGCTGGTGCTGTGATATATCTTGCGTCACAGAACTGTAACGAATTTCTCCGACAGGTAGAAATATGCCAGGTAGCGGATATATCTACTGTTTCTCTAAGAAAGAGATGTAAAGAAATTAAGTTTGCAGTGAGCATCTAATTTTCAAAATCAGGTCTATCGTTCATTTTCATAACCAAGTATTTAATTTCATGACGATTCCTAACGTATACATATTAATGATAATTGGAGTTTCGTCTTGGTCGTATCGTGATAGGCCTTGCCTCATATAACCTCAAACCTAATAAGATATCGGAATATCAAAGATTACTTGATATAGACTAAATAGACTTAATCTTGATAGGGGCAAACTACTCTGGATCCTTTGGATAAAGCAGTATTGGTATCGATTTACTCTTCACAATTTGAATCGATCACAAGACAATATGAATATTTAAAAAAAAGTATCCCACTCCCTGAAGAGCTCTTTGAAACTAGGGTTAAGAAACTGAGCGATCTGGGATTTATAGAACATTCTACCTCCACTTTAACATACCTTGGAAGAGGGTCAATCAAGGTTGTCCTAGTGGGAGGGGTGTTTGACATCCTACATCCTGGCCATGTCCATACCCTGAAGGCGGCTAAATCATATGGAGATGTTCTGGTAGTCGTGGTTGCTCGAAGTTCTACTGCGATGAAAATGAATAAAGAACGTGTAATTTATCACGACGAGGCACAGAGAAAGGAATTAGTCTCGTCAATAAGGTTCGTTGATGTGGCTTTAGTAGGATTTGAGGGAACCCTCTATAAAACAGTCGAACATGTTAAGCCTGATATTATCGCATTAGGATATGATCAATCGCACGGGGAAAAAGATGTTGCTATCAATTGTAGAAAGCGCGGGCTCAACGTTCAAGTTATTCGATTAAGTACCCCTGACCCTAAGATGAAGAGTACGTCAATCAAGCGAAAACTAGGTTCATCAATATATGATATCTAACGTACCTGGCCGCTGTTTAATACAGTAATTTTAACCTTATCTCCGGTACTTAATCCCATTGATTCTTTCAAATAAGTCGGGGATATAATCTCTACCATGGTATCATCATGATGGGTTCTTTCAAGCACTAGGAGATGAGCTTGAATCTTAGCATTATCATTAATCGATACAGGGTAACATTTGACCCAACCATAAGTTCGTTTAGCGTCGGAGTATCCCTTTATCAATACGTATGTAAAATGATCAATTTTTTCCCGAATTAGAATAGAGTGGTTTCGCGAAAGTTTTACATTAAGGGTTCCTGGGTAAGGAAAATATCCAAGTCTGGCAGCAAATTGTTTGCGATAGCCCTCAAGCGCCATATAGTATGCACCTTCTCTTATACCTGAAACGACAGTACCTTCAATAACCACTCTTATCTTTGAATAATTAACCGCTGAAAATAGCATGGTTGAAACATCTTTGACTGCTTGTACCCCTGCTTCAGTAACACGAATTCTATAGCTATGACCAGCCTTAATACGCTCAATAAAATCCTGATTCTCAAGGCCTATTATTATCTTAGAGGCAGCCTGTTGAGATTTGTTGATTTCTGTACCGATACTAGAACTAGTTGCGTTTATAAAATCTTCGCCGGCCCCCTTCATCAATAATTTTGCGATTGCAATAACATATTCTAATTTGACATCTTGCATATAATGTCTATACGCCGATACCAATCTGACTAAACGTCATGACCCTGATTTCATTAGATTTCTTTAGCTCGCCTGTCCTATGACCTACTACGAACTCGATACCAGCCCTGTCGGCAGCATCAATCAACCGTTGAGTCACGATGCCATCCATTACTAGCAATTTTCCTCCCTCTGCAGCATCGAGTCTTTTGATAATTTCAGACACAGGTATTTTCAAGAGTGTCTTCATGGTATCATCCAAGACCACTGCTTCCAATGTTTCGTTTATCAGTGGAAATACTTCCTTTACGGTTAGCAATATTTCGGGTCTAGTTTGCATCAATTGCTTAGTGAAGTCGTCTTCGCGACTAGCATGCCGGTATTCAGCGTCTCCAGTATCATGTTTCTGCTGCTTTCTTTCAGATTTTGCATATTGGTGATGTGAGGGAGTCTGTTGATCCGGTTTAGATTCTAGAGCTTCTTTTAAGATGTCTGCAATCTCTAACGGCGTGCATTCTTCTACTTCCTTGCCAGGCGGCGCTCTAAGGACCTTATCAATTTTAACTAGCCCTTGCAATTCCTTTAATATAAGATCAGCAGCTCTATCCCCATCCAAAAAAGCGACAACCTTCTTTCCAGCAGTTAATTTTGTAACACTCTCATCGATCTTTGCCCCTTCAATCGCAATGGCATTATCAAATCCAGCACGGAGCAAATTGATCACATCTGCCCTTCCTTCAACCAGGATTATGTAAGACGAATCAAATACGCCCGTTCCACAGGCAAGTTGGGCGTTACCAAATGTGGTAAGTTTTCCTGGCTTACTCGCATCATACACATCCCTTAGCATCTCCTCACCTTCACTTATTGTCTTGGTCGCCCACTCTTGGACAATTTTCTTTGCTCGGTCAACTATTATTTTTTTCTTTATTGCTCTTATATCGTCAATTCCCACTAAAGAAAATTTAGCTTGGAATGGACCTACCTTATCTATACTTTCTATGGCTGCAGCAATTAATGCAGCTGTAGAGATATCAGTACTCATAGGAATTAGCGCATCGCCCTTGGCCATATTTGACTTTGTGTCGACATTAACCTCAATCCTACCGACCTTTGATACCTTTTGTAACTCATTAAGATTCATTTCAGGTCCAAGCAATCCTTCAGTTTGGCCAAAAATAGCACCAATAATATCAGCCTTTTCTACAAGTCCATCAACTTCAAATTTTAATTTCACATGATACTTAACTATACCAGTATTAGGCACTTTCTAACCCTCAAATTTAGTAATACGAAGCTTAGGTGCGTTCGCTTGAATATAAGTGCTTTGAAATAAATGGCATCTAAATCAAGTAGGACATTCCAATAGGAGTCATATAGTAACATATCAATTTATCACAGATATTGCTAAGTCATACAGTAGAATGCGAAGACTATGTTGAACTACTTTCTTCTGTGAATAAGATGTATCTAATTTTGGGCAGAAAAATTTCGAATTTTGAGTTACATGACGAGTACCGTATTGCAAGTTGTGTCCATGGATCATCCTCACAATATTCGGGAAAAGATTAATTATGTGATTTTAAACTCACCTATTACTAACGATGACAGATTGGGACCTTCTTACTCCCGGAATCGGATTAACAGTAATTGGGATGGTGGGTGTTGGGATTTCTCTTGCAGGCATAGCTCAGACGTTTTTGGAGGGTATGCATGCAGTATCACTTCTTGCCATGTTCATCGGGTTAATTATTCTTGTCGCGGGGATTTTCAAAGATGGCTTTCCATCATCACCAAAGGCGAAGTCAGCCACATTTATTACCCTTGGCTTTTTAGTAACCTTTGGCCTTGCTGGGGCAGTAACAGTTAGTACTCAGGTACCTTCTATTTTCGCTTACATAGGATTAATGCTAATAATTTCCATTCCAGCCACGGTGCTGTCTGTTGCCTCGTACAAAAGAACACCCTATTTCAATGCCTTGGCAATAATTTTTATTGGTGCAGCAATTGTCGGCGGGTCTACTTTTTATGTTTTTGGTCTGGTGAGTCCCAAATCCACACAGCAGGAATTGGCTCAAGGGCAAAATACGTCGAGTGTAAAGTCAAATGGTAATTCTTCGTCTGTACTTCCAGCAAATCTGACGAAAGTTACCATTCTCCCAGGAGCATCCGCGCAGGGTAACCCAAATTATGATCCTAATAGCGTAAAGGTGGCAAAGAATGGAGGTGTCCAATGGACCAACAAGGACAATGTTCCCCATACGGTGACAAGCTTAAAAGATGATGGAAAGACCTTCGATTCTTCTATAATAAAGGCTGGCGGCACGTATATCTTGAATCTTTCGCCGCTCGCAAAAGGAGAGTATGGATACTTTTGCACATTGCATCCCTACATGAGAGGCTTAGTCTCAGTCACTAGTTAGTAAGAGCTAAGTTCTAATCTAGTTTAAGTTGACTAGTAAATATTCGTTGAACGAATTAGAACAGTCGACTCGAACTGTTAAACTGACTTTAAATGAGTGGTTTTCACTTTTGAGGAAATGATAATAATACTGAACAATCAAACCCGAATATGTGGTTACAAGACAAGCCTTGAATGTTACGGTCAACCAAATGACAAATCTTAGGGACACTTCATTACTTCACAGACCATACGAGGCTTGTTCCCTTTTGCTTGGATTGGTCAAGGATCGCATCTTTTTGGTTAAGGAAATTTATCATATGCAAAACTTAGACCGTGCAAGAAACACCTTTCAAATGTCTGGGATTGATTTAATGAATGCGTACGAGTACTCATTAGGGAAGAATTTGGATGTTATTGGAATATTTCATTCGCATATATCCGGTATAAGGCCATCTAAAAAAGACATGAGATTCATGGAAATAAATCCCGTAGTTTGGCTAATTTATTCAGTTTCAGACTATCAATTTGGAGCCTACATCATGGAAACTACGCTAAAAGACGTCCCAATTAAAGTCTCAGGGGTTAAGCCTATCCGCATCGCGAGGAAAAAGGACAACTTCACGTATGTTATCCGATGAAGTAATCATCATCATTAACCTGTCAAATCCTATTCCACACCCAGCGTGCGGAGGCATCCCCCAGTCAAAAGCCTTTAGGTGAAAAGAGAAACTTTCTGGGTCGAGTCCCTGCGAGATCAATTTGTCATTAAGTTTTTTTGTGTCATGTTCCCTTGAACCTCCAGATATCAATTCAAGGTATCCAAACTGCAAGTCAAATGACTTTGAAAGTTCCGCATTTTCGTCATGTTCCATTATATAAAATGGTTTCAGGCGTGTTGGCCAATCCTTTATAAAATACAGCCCCTTATGTAAATTTCCTAATATTCTTAGAGAGGCATCAGACAAATCATCCCCAAATTCAATATGCTCACCCCGTTCATTCAACTCTTGTAAGCATTCGGCGTATGTTAGTCGTGGAATATCTCTGACTTGACCTTGACTAGTGATCCCATTGAGATTAAATATTTTCGTAGTAAACATTTTCCACAGTTTATCGGAGATCGAGCAAATGAGTTCCTCAACTATATCCATAACGTCATTGTAATCTAAAAATGCGGCTTCCAGATCTATGCTAGTAAATTCTGAAAGATGTCTCACCGTATGAGAGGGTTCGGCTCTAAAGTAAGGTCCTATCTCAAAAACTCTTTCCAATCCTATAGTGAGCTGCTCCTTATATAGCTGAGGACTCTGTGCAAGGAACGCCATTTGCTTGAAATATTCAAGAGCGAATAGGTTTGCTCCACCCTCTGTTGCAGAACCTATTATTTTTGGAGTTTGTACTTCAATAAACAACCTAGTTCTTAAAAAACTGCGAATTATTTCGAGTGCTTCAGAACGGATCATGAATATGTTAGACACATGTTCGTTTCTGAGATCAAGGGCTCGACAATCCAATCTTTTGTCCAGTGAGGATTCTACTCTTCCAGTAGGATCTATAGGTAAAGGGTGAACAGCTTTTCCAAATACTGTAATTTCTTTAATGTCAATTTCTACAGAAAGATTCTTAGCCTTTGACTTGCACACTACCCCGCTGATCATAACCGAACTTTGTCTGGGGACTTCTCTAAGTTTTGAAAGAACCCTTCCTGTTGCTACGCCCTGTGCTGTCCCTGTGATATCTCTCATTTTGACAAATCCAATTCTACCTATGTCCGCAAAATCTACAATCCAACCAGCCAGCTTAACGAATTTACTTATGTACTCTTCATTAAGCCAGCTAGCGAAAATTTTTTTGGATGAATTCTGGTGCAATGCTTACTCCGCTGATACTTGTACCATCAACTCTATTCCTTTGATTTTATCTGCAATTTGCTTTATTTTGTCGACTTTTTCAGAAATCTTAGAATAGTCATTATGAGTTATCGTAACTTGAGTAACTTTGTGACCATCAGGAAGCCAAATCATATTCGAATTTGATATTCTAATTGGAAAAAAAAGGTTATCTAGAAACCTACGGGGTGGGCAATCTGATTCAAGAAACCAAACGTTTCCACGAAATTCTTTTTGTATCGTCGTCACGAGTTGTTCATTAGACCTAAGAAAAGTAAGGTCCGCAGCCCTAAAGAATAATATAAATTCTTCAGCAACTTTCCTAGAATTTACGAGAGTTAATTTATCCATGTCTTGATTCTTGGAAGATAATTTTGTTAATCTAATCGATCCTTCTACATCCTCCCGTGTCAACTGTCCACTTCTTAATTTATTCTCACAGAGGGAGCAAAGAATTCCTGATCTAGCGTCAAATGAGCAAATTGGAGTTTTCACTTATCATTAGCACCGTATTTTAATAATGGAAACTTATCATTATATATCCTGTCCGATATACGGATATCTTATAGTGATAAATTAAAGTTAAGATATGATTCAGTAGCTATTAATTTAGGGCGCAAAATAAAAAGACTGTTGTTAGTGTATCAATACTCTGATGTGGTGAGGTAATCCTTAATCTGAATCCCATTCTTGCAGTTAATGGGCTAAGCGTTTTTTATTTCTCCAATTGTGATGTTGTCAAGGCTGTAGAGGACGTTAGTTTCGAACTGCCGCGAAATAATTCTGTTGGATTGGCGGGCGAGTCAGGCTGTGGAAAAAGTACATTGGGAACAGCGATCATACGTTCAATTCAAGATCCGGGGAAAGTCGTTAGCGGTTCGGTTGTCCTAGACGGAACAGATATTTTCGGCATTTCTGATTCCGAATTTGACAAAACGATTAGATGGAAAAAAATCGCAATGATATTCCAGGGGGCTATGAATTCACTCAATCCTGTTTTTACCATTGGTAAACAGATTAACGAGATTTTAGTCGAGCATCGGTTTAAGGGTAATTCTTCCAAGTGTATTAGTGAGACACTTCGGCAAGTATTATTGGATGACTCTATACTTAAGAAGTATCCCCACGAATTAAGCGGGGGTCAAAAGCAGCGGATAATCATTGCAATGGCTCTGTTGCTTAGGCCAGAGTTACTCATTGCAGATGAACCGACGACTTCTTTAGATGTATTAGTCCAGGCTCAGATAATAAATTTGCTTAAAGGACTTAAAAGAAAATATGGATTATCAATTTTGTTCATCTCCCATGATTTAGGGGTAATTTCTGAACTCGCAGAGTTCATAGGAATTATGTATGCAGGACAGATTGTTGAGTTTGGAAGCTCACGCGTTATTTACTCTAATCCAAAGCATCCTTATACACAAAAGCTCATCGCTTCAGTTCCGAGGATAGCGGAAAATAGCAGAAAGATGGAATTTTTGAAAGGCAAGCCTCCTAATATGGCGAATCTACAACCTGGCTGTAGGTTCTTTGAGAGATGTCCGTTTGCAATGGATGTTTGTAGGACCGACCCGCCAATTGTTAGAGATGATGGAGGATCAGTGCGCTGCTGGCTGTATAAATAATTTCCAATTATGTCAAATTGGTCGTAAATGCTAGTAATTTATTAGGATTATTATTTTTCTGTTCTACTAAAATTACCTAAAACACATTTTTACCATATATCCTTAGAGTCATTGGATATTAATCACAAGAATTT
>DASWDL010000411.1:0-8926 GCA_036395315.1 Nitrososphaeraceae archaeon | reverse complement strand
ATAGCGTTCATTTTATCTTACCTTATTTTAAATCGTTTAGTATTTTATTGTAGTAACATGAACACATGGATCAGTTTTTCGGGTCTCGGAGGACATCTAGGCACTTAAACATCAATAGGTACGATTCCATCAATACCATTCCTATCAGATCAGATTTCTAGCTTTCAGGTCACCTAACCTAATTCTGAGAGTTACGTCCGTAACATTTGCTGCTTTGGCAATTTCCTTTTGTGATATCTGCTCACCACGTTGACTGCAGGCAATATAAATCGCTGTGGCAGCAAGCGTCATAGATTTCTTTCCGTCAGAGTAACCACCCTCTCTGATGTGATCCATTATCTTTATGGCACACCGCTTCGTCTTTTCGCTTACACCGAGTATATTTCCAACTTTGGTAACACATCTATGAGGGTCGGGTAACGGAACCATAATTTCAAGTTCTGTAGATAGCAATATTACCATTCTTCCAAGTATAGTTGGATGAATATTGCAAACATTGGATAGATAAATGTAGCCGGAGGGAAAGGTGCAAACCTTGGAGAAATAACCAAAATAGGTATTTCTGTTCCTAATGGATTTGTCGTAACTACATCATCATTTGACAAATTTATTCAGATGTACAACCTTGGCAATAGAATACAAGAAATTGTGGTTGGTGAAAATGCCTTGATGTGATTACATGATAGAGTTAAGTTTAGACTGATATTGAATTGATATTGAATTATTTTCTCGACTGCTAACAGCTTATCAGTATAGCACTATTGCACAGAATGCCAGCTAGTCGTCGTGTAACCGTTTCTTATTATTATTACTCTGAATTATATCAGTTGCATCATTTAACCTTGCCAATCTCTTTTTCAACTTGTGCCATGTTCTTATATCGCTTATCTGATATCCTGCGAAGGACTGAGATAACTTCCTCCTTCCCAGGTTCACGTTGCTTTTTTGCATATGTAATAATACCCCTCTTGGACTTGGGAAAATCAATGCCTTTTAGTAGGCTCGCTATTCTGGCTGCTGAAATGAATGGCGATTTAACTGCACTTTTACCTCCTTTCTTGCTAGGTTGTTCTAATTTGGTCATATGAGCTTGACTTCTGGGCCGTTTTCCACTCTTTAATTCTCCGAGGGCTATGGCAACTTCCGCAGAATCTCTATAAGTTCGGCTAGGTAGTGAATTTATAAACATCAACAACTCGGGGTTCACTGTAGATATCCTTTGCGCAGCAAAGTTGGCTAATTCCTCTTTTGTTTTAGGATATTGGATTCCTTTTAGTGCTCTTTCAAGATCGGCTGCAGAAGGAGCACTTGGCGGGTGTGCTGTTTCAATATGGCGTTGGAATTTTGATCTTTGCTCAAACCCTTTGCCACAAAAATAGCACTTGAATTGTGGGCTAGCACTCATTATGGTAGAAGATTTGCCTTTCATAGTCTGGTACTCCAATGACGACCGAACCTTCCAAAATATAATATTTCATTTTCACCGGATTTCTCCTAATGCCTTCTCAACGTCAGCCATGTTTTTAAATCGAGTAACGTTTAATTCCCTTAGTGCTTCAATTACAGGATCAGGCTTGGCCAACCTGTCCTTATGCTCTTCAGCGTATTTAACAAGCTGGTTTTTATTCTTTGGAAATTCGATTCCTGAAAGAATCTTTGCGATAGCTGCTGCTGAAGCGGCAGAGCTAGCAGCGACTTTACCACCTATCTTACCTCCTTTCCCTGGTCTTTTTTCAGGGGAGAGCATCTTTACCTCTGAAGCCATGGGAATTTCTTCTTTACTAGGGAATTTACCTTCAAAGAGTGGTTTGAGGGGGGTTTGCTCTTTTCTTATCTTCAAGTCTTTGAAAAGCTCCGCAGTATTAGCACTTTCTTTTTCCTCATCTATATCAATACCAAGTTCTTCTTCCACATCCTTTTTTCTAGCTCCTATTAACAGGAGCTGCGAATTTTCATAATTAAGAAGACGAGAATCGTCAACATTTACCCAACGTCTGTTCCCAAATTTTTCCTTTAAGGATTTAGGATAGTCTGGCTTCCTATCTAGAAATGCACTATACGCCGGAACCTGAATGTCAGGATTCTTAACAGATACTATATAGCTTGCCTCCTTTTTTATCTGAAACTCTCTCTGGGTGGGTCCTGGCAATTCAGGAAGCTCCAAAATATATACTAGTTCGGAATGGTCATCATGCTGTATAATTGAGTATTTTCCCTCTCCCACAGGTACTGCAGCACCTATCCTTCTTGTACCTCTTGTTTCAGTCTGATATTCTGCTGGAAGGAATTCCTTTCTAATCTCGTCCACATTTGAACTGGTAAGAATGTTTAACGCCCAATTCCTTTCCTCTGAGCTAGACTTGCCTTCAGTAATTTCAGGAAGCTGCTTCTGTCCTACAAGAAAAATTCTGTGTAATTTTGGCTTATCTGGTGATGTAACCATATAAAATCTTTGAACATTCTCAATACCTTGTACTTCTTGAGCATCGATTTTTGGTCTGTAAAAAAAGAATATGTCGCCATGCTCTATTATTTTTCCACGTCCTATCCCCGATGTTTGTTGTGTTGATCTTGCTGTCCTACGGGCCCTACTCCTACTATTATGCTTCATTTTAATAATCTCACTTTCAGACGAAAACGGATTGTGATAGTATTGTTTAGCTTCATGTATCAACATGCGCACTAAACTATTTTAGAATTAAAAAAGTCTCCTTTCCTGAAAAAACAGTATCATGACAAGACTTTTTGAAGGAATGATACTTTAAAGGCAAAGATGTGTGTTTAAGCACTTGGATCGAGTTCTCATCATTTTTGCTGACTCTATTAATGTTTAAGGCCTATAATAATAACAATGAAATGCTCATGTTGTGGGGAGACTATGGTGCTGGAAAAAGAAGATGAAATATCGAAATCTTACAAGTGTGAGGCTTGTGATTTGACTACTACAGAATATAAGAAGAAGTTAGATTAGGTTTAGGTCAAAAAATTATTTAAGACTTAACTGGGTTGGGGTAGACTGTTTTTGAATGGACTCAATTTGGCGAAGCCCCCTCACTGAATGACAGCGGTAAAGAAAAAATGGTAATTCAAATTATTAAGACTTCCTTATCAAAGTGGGAAAATTGAACAAGCAAGAAACGTATACCAAGTTTCAGAGATCATATAAGATTGAATTAACATAACTTTACACTGCTTTTCCTGCACTATATAATCACCTCGTCTATATCATTCTTTTATCTTAAGTGCATACTTTTGTTCTACCTTAAGTATCGCTAGCATAACAATCAAGGCTATTACCACCAGACTTATGGCTATCCAAGGTACTAACATACAGTTATACTATGTCCTTCATTTGAATTAATGATTAAACAATAATTTGGCAATAATGTCTCTTATTTTGGAACTTGTTCCTACAACCGAACTCATTTTTTCGAACGTTAGTTAATAAAACTTCCAACAGGAGATGTCTACGGCCAGACTTTGCAAATACGGAATGTCAGTCTTGTTCTATTTGGCTTTCAAGAAAGTAATTCGAATGTGGTAATGATATTCCTCCGTCTGCATAGATTACGCTTCCTGTAATATAGCTCGCTTCGTCAGACGCTAAGAATAACGCAATTTTCCCGATTTCGTTAGGCTCCCCAATTCTGTTAAAGGGAACTTTCATTAACTTTCTTTTTGTTGTTGATTTGCTTAACGGATCACTATTTACGATACCTGGTACTATGGCGTTTACCCTGATTCTTTTCTGTGCTAATTGAAGGGCAACTGTTTTTGTTAGTGCTTTTAAGCTCGCCCTTGATGATGTAAAAGGGTCTACACCAGACATGGAGGAAGTATAAGCATCAGACTCTAGCTTAGGGATGGATTCGTATGGAGAGGTGATATTAATAATTGAATAGCTTTTTCTTTGTTCTTTCAATCGCAGGATTTGTTTGGCCGCTTCTCTGATACAGAGATAAACCCCTCTTAAGTTTGTATCAGATCTTTCGTACTCCTCCAAAGTAAAATAAGGAGAAACCTGTTTGTAGCTGGAATTTGTAACGGTATTGGATATTTCATTCACATTTTTCGCAGATGCTTTATCGGCTATTTCTGCGTTATTTATTAGAACATCGATTCTTCCAAATTTCTCAATGGTTTGTGCCATTAGAGATTTGCTAATTTTTTCTTCAGAGGTATCACCTAGCACATAATCTATTCGACTGTTCTGGTTGTCTCCAACAATTTTTGAAATTTCTTTCCTAGTAGAATCCAATTTTTGTTCTTCCTCTAGATCATTGATCATAACATAGTATCCTGCTTTTGCAAATTCAATAGCGGTTGCTTTACCTATTCCACTACCAGAGCCAGTTATTACCGCAACTCTTTTCCCTGCAAAGTGATAGTCGTCTTGCATATCATAGAAATTGGTCTACAAGATTGATATAGATTGTCTTAGAGCAAGAAGATAAGAGTTTCCGCAGAAGCGTGTTCTTTGGCATGTCCGAAATGCATGCGGTATTCATCTATTCACTGGAGATCCTTCGAGTTCATCCCTTAAACCTACCAGAATCAGTATGAAGGAAAACCTGATGAGATTGCCAGGTTAGGGACGCCGTTACACCAAAGCTAATGACATAAGAAGTTGTATCCCTTAAGATAAGACAAACTTTGTTACGTCTCATAGATGTATAATGGTTATAAGAAAATTTGGACTAGATACTTTTCAATGTCCATAACACAAACTCGCAACACGAATAGAAAGAGGATTTCTGAAGTGCTTGCAGTTCTTGCATTGACACTCCTAGTAATAGATACTCTTCATACATTGATATCCAATAGTACCTATGCCCTTTTACCCCTCACTGACCAACAAAGTGGAATATATCTCGGACTTCCATCCGTAATAATGTTTTTTCTATCATTCGGGTTCGCATATAGACACCAGACCATGTTAACCACATCACTATTAATCGCAGGAGGTTCACTACTTGCTGTTTCTAAAATTGTAGAACCAATACTGGGTTCAAATTTATACTTGGCTTTAGCTCTTCCCTATCTTTACTATGCTCTAATCATTGTCGGCTTCCTGATATTAGGGCTAGGGCTATCTAGATTAATAAGGAAATATTACGATGTCATTTAGATTCGCTCAAGGCTTGTTAGAGGGAAGTCCTATGATATAGTTACAATAGGGTGGCTTAAAAGGATACAATCAATACTCTTCCTAGTGGGAATAATCCCTTTATTCAATCTTTAATATATTGAGTAAGGGCAGACTTAATACCTATAGAAGATATTGCAAGCTTTTGTCGCTCATCCTGTCGTTGCCCCTTCCCTCTGCCCTTGAATGGAATGTCGATTTCCCCAGTTGTTTTTTCGGTTCTTATAGTATGTTGGGCTCTTATTATTGTGATATCTGACAATATACCATCCATTATTTTACTTCTGGATCATGAGGATGCTAATATGGTGGTGTCAGGCGTATTAGGCCTTAAGGGTTGCAACGTTCACAAGGCCCAAACAGCAGATGATTGTTTGTCTTTACTAAATCAGTTTGAAGAGAAGGCGGACGTGGTATTGATCAAGGATGCTTTTGCAATAGATAATAACTTGAGGTTAGTGAGGGAAATAAGAAAAATCAGTCCAAATGTTATCATTTTAGTTCTGGCAGACTTTCCAAAAGAAGAACTAAGCACCGATAGCAATGATATAGACCAGCTTGTCGTATCTCCCCTGAGCCCAGAAAATTTGGCAGACAAAATACTAATGTTGGTGGCAAGAAAAGAATTAAAGAAAATGAAGGAAAAAATGAAAACTTAACTAGTTGTATTTTGGTAGACTTTTTAGATGGAGTTACAAAAGCCCGTGGTAGTACTCGCTCTTGATAACGCGGATTCAGCTGCCATGATGGCCGGCGTACTTTGGATGAAGGGATGCAATGTTCACAAGGCCCAAACAGCAGATGACTGTTTGGCATTAATTGATGGTCTAAAATCTAAAGTTGATGTGGTTGTATTAAGCGCAGAACTTGCTTCCGATAGAGATGCAAAGCTAATTGAAAATATTAAACGAAAAAATTTAGAAACAAAAATACTGGCGGTAGGAGACGAAAGTACCCACAAGACAAGAATCTTAGATTATGGCGCCGATGAGTTTGCCATGAAGCCAATGAGTCCAGAGAATGTAGCGGACAAGATTTTAATGTTATTGGCACGTGAGGCGGTAAGAGAAAATAATCATTCTGGCTAACAGACTTTGATATGCATCTGGAGATCAAGCGACGGGAAAGGATATCCACAATCGGCAAAGCTTGAGTACAAGCCTTTCTAATCACATACGAAACTTTTGTTGGTGGAACAGAAATCAAAGGGAACTTGTCTTTACGAATGGCAGGAACTGTTGTCTTGGTAATTACTGTCATATATTTCAGCGTTTTTCCTATTGCAAGCGCCCAAGGATGGAGTACTCATATGAAGTCATGAATAATTTGTCTTTTCCCTTGAAATTTCAAATAGAAGCAGCAGAAGAATGTACTCCTCAACCCAATACAACTTGTGATGCAGGAGCAGAATATGTACACTTTTTATGATAACGGTACTTTGACTGAAAGTAAATGCAGTTTGGCAGCATAAGATTGTATAAAACGATGGGCCAGCCGTCATGTCTATTTGGAATAGCCCGGCCCGCAGATATAATTTGTAGTAGAAAATAATATACAACAACTTATTAAAAAGTTAAAAAGCACTTATTAAAAAGAAAAAATAGATTTTGACATTGATACTGGGATTTAACCGAAGATATACGATAAAGTTAGCTCACATTTTGCACTTCATTTTGCACCTTTTTAACTAGAATGTACATTGGTTGTCTTCTAATTGTTTAGGGGAACCTGGTTGAACTGCGTGAAAATAAAGGTTCACTCTTCACTGATTCCAGGAACTGAAACTTTCTTGAATAAATGAGGTGAAGCAACTGTGCTAGGTGGATACTTACCGAGGCCGGATTGAAATTCAGGGTTATTGATTGCCCGCTTGAAGTGCTCCGTAGACTCCCATACCGCATAATTTAGAAAAACAGAACTTCCGCCTATTCCTCGATGCAGTTGTGTTGATACGAATCCAGGTTGATGCTTGAAGAATGAAGCATCAGTAGCCCAGGCTTCTAAAAACCACTCGTCCTCTTCAGGTTTCACATTAAATTTATTTACTAATATAACTGGACTCACATTCTGTTCCGTCTGTTCAACGAGCGTGACCCTTTCGTCCATTTCAACAAATATTACCATGAATTATTATTTCACTGTCTGCTATTTAATACCCGGCGGCAACAACCCAACAATTCCTAGACTAGAATATCAACTTTTGACACTGTCAAAGCCTAAATCCCTTTGCAACGGATAATAACAAAGGCCATACTATCTTTTTATGCCACGAGAAGAAAATGAAGAAGGAAGTGTTAGTGAAATTCTTTTGAATGTCTTTTTTCGTGTGAAGCTCCTCGACCAGTCACACCTCCGGTATAATCACCTGTGATTTCCACAACTTCATCGAGTTCGGATAATTCTTTGAGAATCTCCAAACTTAATCTTTGGTTTACAACGTAATGTGTTCCGTAATCATGTATTGACGGGATCATTCCTGTTCTTTGCATAATATAATCTCTCATTTTTTCAGTATCGGTCCCCCATTTAGTAAAAATTTCAAGCATGTAGAAAGGATCCTTTTTGGGGTCTTTCTCTATTCCAATTAACAAAGAGTGTAGTAACTCTGGATCAACCTTAGGGAAATGTGTTTCATACAGTGTTTGCAATCCGGCGAATACATTCTTAATTTCATGTAATTCTGACATACATATATTATATGATACGTGGCTTAAAGTCAATGTGTAACAAAGTTACTCTAATACTCTTAGGTCGTTATTTTCAAGCAATCACTCTCCCTCTTTCAGGTCCTGTAGAAGATATTACTCGCCTACGTTGATAGAGCTAAATCTATTGTGAATAGATTTAATCTTCTCCTATTACTATCCCGAAGGGATGCTGTTGAAGATATTCTCTAGGCCATTGGATTTCAAGAGATGCCCAAGATGCACCCGAATCATTAGAGCAAAATATTCCACGGTTGTTAATCCCATAAAATTCTCCACCGTTAATTGGATTTGAGCCGAGCATTGTTATTATTGTACCCTTAGGTTCGGGTAACCCCTTGGATATCTTATGCCATTTCTTACTATCTATAGATTTTCTATACATCACTGAATTGGCTTCTCCTCCCCTTGCGTGAGCTTGCATTGCCGAAGGCGAAGCTGATATTATAACAGATAGAGGATTAGCTGAATCCAAAGCAAGACTGACGAGATAGTTATGCTCAAGTCCTTCTCTGGGGCTGCTCCAAGATTTACCATAATCAAAGCTTTCAAAATATCCGTCGCCTGCAGCAACGCATAGCCTTTTAGGAGCCTTCAAATGGGTTCTCAATGTGTGAGTATCATAAGGACTGCCCTTAACGCGGTCAGTCCAATTCTTTCCGCCATCTTGGCTTTGAACCAGAGCTCCAGCCTCAATTGCTACAAAAATGCAGTTGGGATTATTGGCATCTATTTCTATCCAGCGGACATGATTAGTCCAAGGCCGAGGTGGGAAACTCCAAGAATCAGATGAATCTAAATCATTAAGGCCACTCATTTTTTCCCAAGAATTCCCGCCATCATTTGATGCGTATAGTGCGCTAGGTTCCGTACCAGCATAAACTTTGCCAAATTCATTTTTTCTTATCCGATTAGCATTAACGGAAACAGACGTTATGCTCGAAGAGATTGCACTCTTTCCAATTCTATCCCAACTTTTTCCCCTATTATCAGATTTCATTAAGCCTTTGTCGAACGTCCCGCAGTATAGCCGTTCTGAATTTCCTTGATCTAATGCAACAGCTTGAGGGTGGCT